>NZ_OZ060389.1:300000-446215 GCF_964059005.1 Buchnera aphidicola (Thelaxes suberi) | reverse complement strand
TTTTTGTGAATTAATTTTATAAACATTGTTATGAAAAATTTGATTTAATTAAAATTAACAATAGAACATTTTATGGAAATATTCGTGAAACAATCAATTTTATTTTCTTCAACAAAACGTTGTTTAAATGCATTAAAAAAAAAACAAATTATCGCATATCCAACTGAATCTGTATTTGGATTAGGGTGTGACCCAGATAGTAAGAAAGCAGTTTTAAGTTTATTAGATATAAAAAAAAGATCTATTAATAAAGGTTTAATATTAATTTCTGCTTATTTTAATCAACTGAATACTTATATAGAAAAACAGAAACTTTCTTTAATACAAAAAAAGATAATTAAACAAGTCTGGCCCGGGCCTTTAACATTATTGTTACCTAAAAATCATACTACTCCAGAATGGATCACTGGCAATTCTGTATGGATTGCTGCTCGTGTTACTTCTCATCCATCGATAAGAAAATTATGTAAATTATTTAAAAAACCAATTATATCAACTAGTGCTAATTTATCAGGATCAAAACCTTGTTATAATCAAAACGAAATTATCAATGTTTTTGGATCAAAAATACCAATATTAAAAGGTTTTTTAGGTTATAAAAAACCTTCTTGTATCGTTAATATTTTTTCTGGTAAGGTAATTCGTTATGGTTAATATAAAAAAAAAATGTTTTGCTGTTTTTGGTAATCCAATTATTCATAGTTTGTCACCTTTAATTCATAATTATTTTTCTTATTATACTAAAATAGATTACGAATATATATCTGTTTTAGTTCCTTTAGATGATTTTAATAAAATCTTGTATGATTTTTTTACGAATCGTTATGGAATAGGTGCTAATATCACTGCTCCTTATAAAGAAAAGGCTTTTTTATTTGCTAACAAGTTAACAGATAAAGCCTTTATTGCAGGGTCTGTAAATACATTATTTAAAATAAACAATGATATTATTTTAGGCGATAATACTGATGGAATAGGTTTATTGTATGATTTAAAAAGATTAAAATTTTTAATAAAAAAAAATAATGTATTAATATTAGGTGCTGGAGGAGCGGCAAAAGGTATTATTCCATCCTTAATAAAATATGGATGTAATATTTTTTTACATAATCGTACTAAAGAAAAAGTTGATAACCTTATTAAACAATTTAAAATATTAGGTAACGTACATAATTTTACATATTTTAATAATAAAAAAATTCATTTTGATTTAATTATTAATACTACTTCTTGTATTTTTTCAAAAGATGTGAAATATATTTCCCAACAATTTTTTTCTAAAACGACTTTTTTTTATGATATATGTTATGATTTAAAAAAAGATACTTCATTTTTATCATGGTGTAAAACAAATGGAGCTATATATTATTCAGATGGTTTCGGAATGTTAGTTTGTCAAGCTGCTTATTCTTTCTCAATATGGAATAAAGATTATTTATTTATTGAAAATATGATAGATGCAACTTTGACTTACTTTAAAAAAAACAAAAAATTAATTTTTTCTAAATAATTAGATCAAAATATTTTAAAAAAAAAATACTTATTAATTTAACAAATTAAATATTTTAATTAAGAAAAAACTTGACTCGTATACATTAATATGAAAAAATAATTTTTTAACAAAATGATTATATTTTTTTATTATACAAATATTAACAGTTATTCAATTAATAAAATATGTCCCCTTCGTCTAGTGGTTAGGACATCGCCCTTTCACGGCGGCAACAGGGGTTCAAATCCCCTAGGGGACAAGAAATAAATTTTTTATATTATATAAATATGATTAAAATTTAAAATTATTTCTGTACTGTTATAAAATAATATGTTATTGTTAATTTAATTTAAGATAATTCTTAAATGAATGAAAAAATGCTCTTTAAAAAATCGGAACAAGCTAAATGTTATATTAAAAATTTTAATTAATTTTTAAAGACATCTGTGGTGTTGCAGGATTAAGCAAGTAAGCGTATACGGTGAATGCCTAGGCAGTCAGAGGCGAAGAAGGACGTACTAATCTGCGAAAAGTATCGGTTAGCTGATAAGAAGCAATTGATCCGGTAATATCCGAATGGGGAAACCCAATGTATTAAAAATACATTATTTCTATTTGAATCTATAGAATAGAAAAGCAAACCAAGAGAACTGAAACATCTAAGTACCTTGAGGAAAAGAAATCAACCGAGATTCCCTAAGTAGTGGCGAGCGAAAAGGGAAAAGCCCAGAGAAAAAATCTTGAAATAAATTTTAGTGGAATGATATGGAAAAATCAGCGATACAAAGTGATAGCCTTGTACATAAAAAAATTTATATAAAGATCTCAAAAAGTAGAGCGAGACACGAGAAATCTTGTTTGAAGATGGGGGGACCATCCTCCAAGGCTAAATACTCCTGACTGACCGATAGTGAACTAGTACCGTAAGGGAAAGGCGAAAAGAACCCCGGTTAGGGGAGTGAAATAGATCCTGAAACCGTATACGTACAAGCAGTAGGAGCTTTTGCAATATCATAAAAGTGACTGCGTACCTTTTGTATAATGGGTCAGCGACTTGTATTCTGTAGCAAGGTTAACCAATTAGGGGAGCCGAAGGGAAACCGAGTCTTAAAAGGGCGAAAAAAATTGAAAAATTTTATTAGTTT
The DNA here is from genome assembly GCF_964059005.1 of Buchnera aphidicola (Thelaxes suberi). NCBI lineage: Bacteria > Pseudomonadati > Pseudomonadota > Gammaproteobacteria > Enterobacterales > Erwiniaceae > Buchnera > Buchnera aphidicola. The sequence goes on along the minus strand of NZ_OZ060389.1, from coordinate 443,578 downwards.
CAGGATACAGACCCGAAACCCGGTGATCTAGCCATGAACAGGTTGAAGGTTAGGTAAAACTAACTGGAGGACCGAACCGACTAATGTTGAAAAATTAGCGGATGATTTGTGGCTAGGGGTGAAAGGCCAATCAAACCGGGAGATAGCTGGTTCTCCCCGAAAGCTATTTAGGTAGCGCCTCGTGAATTCATCTATAGGGGTAGAGCACTGTTTTGACTAGGGGGTCATCCCGACCTACCAAATCAATGCAAACTCCGAATACTATAGAATGCTATCACGGGAGACACACAGCGGGTGCTAACGTTCGTTGTGGAAAGGGAAACAACCCAGATCGCCAGCTAAGGTCCCTAAATTATAGTTAAGTGGCAAACGATGTGGGAAGGCATAAACAGCCAGGATGTTGGCTTAGAAGCAGCCATCATTTAAAGAAAGCGTAATAGCTCACTGGTCGAGTCGGCCTGCGCGGAAGATTTAACGGGGCTAAACTATATACCGAAGCTGCGACAATATAATAAAAATATCTTTTTTTTATTTTTATCATAAATATTAAAAATTTATTTTAAATATAAATTATATTGGGTAGGGGAGCGTTCTGTAAGCCATAGAAGATATATTGAAAAGTATATTGGAGGTATCAGAAGTGCGAATGCTGACATAAGTAACGATAAAGCAGGTAAAAAACCTGCTCGCCGAAAAACCAAGGTTTCCTGTCCAACGTTAATCGGGGCAGGGTAAGCCGATCCCTAAGGCGAGGCCAAATGGCGTAGTCGATGGACAACAGGTTAATATTCCTGTGCTTAGTATTATTGCGATTGGGGGGACGAAGAAGGTTAGGTCATCCAAGCGATGGTTGACTTGGTTTAAACGTGTAGGCATAAAAATTAGGAAAATCCGGTTTTTTTTAAACTGAGGCGTGATGACGATTTATTAATTAAAAGTAATAAAGAAGTGACTAATACCATGCTTCCAAGAAAAGCCTCTAAGCAAAAAAAATAAAAAAATAATATTAAATCGTACCCCAAACCGACACAGGTGGTTAGGTAGAGTATACCAAGGCGCTTGAGAGAACCCAGGTGAAGGAACTAGGCAAAATAGTGCCGTAACTTCGGGAGAAGGCACGCTAACATGTAAGTAACAAGATTTACTCTTAGAGCTGAAGTTAGTCGAAGATACCAGCTGGCTGCAACTGTTTATTAAAAACACAGCACTGTGCAAACACGTAAGTGGAAGTATACGGTGTGACGCCTGCCCGGTGCCGGAAGGTTAATCGAAGGGGTTAAAATAATTTTTTAAATTATTTGAAGCTCTAGACTGAAGCCCCGGTAAACGGCGGCCGTAACTATAACGGTCCTAAGGTAGCGAAATTCCTTGTCGGGTAAGTTCCGACCTGCACGAATGGCGTAATGATGGCCAGGCTGTCTCCATCTGGGACTCAGTGAAATTGAAATCGCTGTGAAGATGCAGTGTACCCGCGGCAAGACGGAAAGACCCCGTGAACCTTTACTATAGCTTGACACTGAATTCTGAAATTTAATGTGTAGGATAGGTGGGAGACAATGAAATTGTTACGCTAGTAACAAGGGAGTCAACCTTGAAATACCACCCTTTAAATATTAGTATTCTAACCTAGTACCGTTAACCGGTACAGAGACAGTGTCTGGTGGGTAGTTTGACTGGGGCGGTCTCCTCCCAAAGAGTAACGGAGGAGTACAAAGATTGGCTAATTACGGTTGGAAATCGTAAGGTTAGTATAAAGATATAAGCCAGTTTAACTGTAAGCGTGATAACGCAAACAGATGCGAAAGCAGGTCTTAGTGATCCGGTGGTTCTGTATGGAAGGGCCATCGCTCAACAAATAAAAGGTACTCCGGGGATAACAGGCTGATACCGCCCAAGAGTTCATATCGACGGCGGTGTTTGGCACCTCGATGTCGGCTCATCACATCCTGGGGCTGAAGCAGGTCCCAAGGGTATGGCTGTTCGCCATTTAAAGTGGTACGCGAGCTGGGTTTAGAACGTCGTGAGACAGTTCGGTCCCTATCTGTCGTGGGCGTAGGAAAATTGAGGGGGGCTACTTCTAGTACGAGAGGACCGAAGTGGACGCATCACTGGTGTTCGGGTTGTCATGCCAATGGCATTGCCCGGTAGCTAAATGCGGAAAAGATAAGTGTTGAAAGCATCTAAACACGAAACTTGCCCTAAGATTAATTTTCCCTGAAGTTTTAAAAAAACTTACTGAAGGGACGTTGAAGACTACAACGTAGATAGGCTGGATGTGTAAGCATAGCAATATGTTGAGCTAACCAGTACTAATGACCCGAGAGGCTTAATCCTGTAACACCAGAGATGTTCTAAAATATTAAAATAAAAAATAATAAATAGAATATTCAGCTTGTTAAACCGAAATTTTATTATTATAAATAATATTTATTATGTATTGTTTATAATAATTTAAGTTTACAACCTGGCAACAATAGTGTAGTAGTACCACCTGAATCCATATCGAACTCAGAAGTGAAATGCTATAACGCCGATGGTAGTACGGGGCCTCCCCGTGTGAGAGTAGGACATTGCCAGGTTTAAATTTATTACTACGCTAATATTCAAAATAAATAATATCTTAATACTAAGAGTACGTAAAAATATTATTTATTTTGAGTATTATAATTTTTAATAAAAAATATTAATTTATATTTATTAATTTATATTTAATATGTATTTTCAAGTTAAAGGTAATATTAGATGTCCAAGATTAAAGGTAATGTTAAGTGGTTTAATGAATCTAAAGGGTTTGGTTTTATTACTCCTGAAGATGGAAGTAAAGACGTTTTTGTACATTTTTCAGCTATCCAAAGCAATGGATTCAAAACATTAGCAGAGGGTCAAAGCGTTGAATTTGAAATCACTGAAGGGGTAAAAGGACCATCCGCTACTAACGTTATCAGTTTATAGTAAATAAAACAGTTAGCTTTAGAGAAAAGTCTTTATACATATTTTAATACCATTTTAGTTTCATTTGAAATAGACCTATAAAAAGTCTTTTTCAAATGAAAGATAGTATTCTATTGTTTCAATTAATTTTTTAATTTTATCTATTACAGAACAATTCTTACTGTATTAATTTTACTAAGTTCTATATATAAATTCTCTATTTGAGAGAATGTAGTAGCAAATACTGTAACTGAAATAGAAATAAATTTTCCTTTATTACTTGATTTAATTTGAGGTACATAATCTCCTGGTATATGAATTTGAACAATTTTTATTACATTATCAATTAATTCCGGATTTGAAAATCCAATTACTTTATAAGTAAAAGAACAAGGAAAATTTAATAGTTTTTCTAATTTACTTTTCATTAAAACCCCTTTTATTCAAATAAAATTTTATAAATGTATTATTTAATATTATTTTTAATAATGTTAATAATATCATATTTTGTTTTATTTTTTTATTGAATAAAAAATATTTTTATTATAGGAGAATAAATTTATTTTATGATAAAAATTTTTAATTCTTTAAATAATAAAATAGATTGTATTTTACAAAAAAAAAATATTAATTTATATGTATGTGGTATTACATCTTATGATGATTGTCATATAGGACATGGTAGAACATTTATATTTTTTGATGTAGTAGTTCGTTATTTACGTCATATTGGTTATAATGTTTATTATGTACGTAATATCACTGATATAGATGATAAAATTATTGCTAAATCTTTATTAAAAAAAAAAGATTATAGAGAAATTTCGAATCGTGCAATTCATAATATGCATCATAATTTTTCTATTTTAAATATGATTAAGCCAGATAAAGAACCATTAGTTACACACCATATTCATGAAATTATTAATATGATTAAAAAATTAATCAAACATAAATATGCTTACATTTCAACAAATGGTGATATTAATTTTTCTATAAATAATTATATTGAATATGGTAGATTATCTAATCAAATTTTATCAAAAGTAATTTCTCAAAAAAACAAAAAATATAATTCTGTTAAAAAAAATCAGTTAGATTTTGTATTATGGAAAATGTCAAAAAAAAATGAACCTTATTGGAATTCACCATGGGGTCCTGGTAGACCAGGATGGCATATAGAATGTTCAGCTATCAATTCAACTTATTTTAAAAAACATTGTGATATACATGGAGGAGGATCTGATTTGCTTTTTCCTCATCATGAAAATGAAAAAGCGCAATCAGATTGTTATTATGGATATCAATATGTAAAGCATTGGATGCATGTCGGATCAGTTATATTAAAAAATAAAAAAATGTCAAAATCGTTAAATAACGTAAAAAAATTAAGTAGTTTATTAAAACAATATGATCCAGAAGTTATTCGATTTTATGTTTTATCTAAACATTATCGTTCGTTATTACAATATAACGAGTCAGGTTTAAAACAAGCTAATTATGCTGTATATCGGTTATATACCGCTTTATTAAATACCAATATGGAACCAATAAAAAATATTCATAGTAAAAAAAGTAATACTTTTTTAGAGTTTTATAATTCTATGAACAATGATTTTAATATACCTAAAGTATTGTCTATGATGTTTATTATTGTAAAAAAAATAAATATATTAAAAAATAAAAATTTATTACAGGCAAATAAATTGGCTTCACAGTTAAAATTTATCGGAAATATATTAGGAATTTTATTTCATGATCCTGATATGTTTTTAAAAAATAAAAAAGCTTTTTATAATTTAGATATAAAAAAAATTGAATTATTGATTAAATTGCGTAATCAAGCACGATTATTAAAAATATGGAGTAAAGCTGATTCAATACGTTATAAATTACTTTCATTGGGAGTGCATGTAAAAGACGCAGAATTTAATACATCATGGTTTTTTTTATAAATATTTTTTTGATAAGCTTTTATAGTATTAAGTAGTAATGCAGTAATAGTCATAGGACCTACTCCTCCCGGAACAGGAGTAATTAATGAACATTGAGAAATAGAAGAATTAAAATCTACATCACCTGTTATGCTACCATCGGGTAATTTGTTAATTCCTGCATCTATAATAATAGATTCTTTTTTTATCCAATGACCTTGTACAAAATTCGATTTTCCGATTGCAACAATTAATAGATCTGCTTTATTGATATGTTCATATAAATTTTTAGTAAATCGATGTGTTACAGTTGTTGTACATCCTGCAAGTAATAATTCCATACACATAGGTCTACCGACAATATTTGATGCCCCTAATATCACAGCATGTAAACCATACATATTAATATTATAATATTTTAATAAAAGCATAATACCTTTAGGAGTGCAAGGCCTAAATTTTGGTATTTTTTGTAATAAACATCCAGCATTATAAGGATGAAATCCATCGACATCTTTTTTTGGATCAATACTTTGAAAAATTTTTTTTGGATCAATATTTTTTGGAAGAGGTATTTGTACAAGTATTCCATCAATTAATGGATTTCTATTTAATGATTGAATTAAATTGATTAAGTCTATTTCTTTAGTATTTTCAGAAAGAAACCAATTTTTAGATAATACACCAACTTGTTCACAAGCTTTTTTTTTGTTTTGAATATAGATAAGAGAAGAAGAATTATTTCCTACTAATATTACCGCTAAACATGGCGGTCTATATCCTTCTTGTATTTTTTTTTTAATTTTTAATTGCATTTTATTTTTAAAAATATTGGAAATTAAATTTCCATCAATTATTTTTTTTGATATGGGCATATATTTTAATTTTATGTGTTTAAATGAGTAAATTGTATATATTTCTTATATAAAAAATTGTTTTTTATATAAGAAATATTGTATAATAATAATAAAAAACTTTTTTATTAGCACTCTTAGCTCAGCTGGATAGAGCAACGGCCTTCTAAGCCGTAGGTCACAAGTTCGAATCTTGTAGAGTGCATATAAATAAAATAAATTTTATATTGCTATAAAAATTATATTATATCAACAATATCTTGATGAATTTTTTCTATTGATTGATTGCCGTTAATTTGAAAAACTTTATTTCTTTTTTTAAAAAAATTTATTAGGCATACTTTTGTTTTATTGTATTCTTCGATTCTTTTTTTAATAGTTTTCGGGTTATCATCGGACCTAATAATTAACTTTTCTCCTGTTAAGTCATCTTTATTTTTTATTATAGGAGGAGAAAATATTGTATGATAAATTCTTCCAGATTGAGTGTGAACTCTTCTTCCTGATATTCTTTTAATAAGTGTTTTTTCATCTACAATAATTTCTATTACACAATTAATAAATATATTAGCAGACTCCATCGAATCTGCCTGTTTTATTGTTCTTGGAAATCCGTCTAATATATAACCTGTTTTACAATCTTTTTTCGTTATTCTTTTTTTAATTAAATTTATTACAATATTATCTGGAACTAAAATACCATTTTGAATGCAATTATTAATTATAATATTTTCTTTTTTAGAAGAATATAATGATTGTTTTTTTAAAAGATAGCTAGTTGAAATAATAGGTAAATTTAGTTTTTTACTAATAAGATGAGATTGAGTTCCTTTTCCACTTCCAGGAGCTCCTAACAAAATAATATGCATAATCAAGATTTCTCTAGTAATTTATTAAAAATAAAAATATATTTTAAATGCTTAATATTTTATTTATTTTTTGAATAAAGTTATTAGGATTTTCTAAACTTCCTTTTTCAATCAATACGGTTTGATCAAATAATATTTCTATCCAATTTTTTATTTCTTCTTCTTGATTCATACGAGAAATTTTTTTTATTAAAGGATGTATGGGGTTAATTTCTAAAATATATTTTATTGCAGGTACATTTTGTCCAGCAGAAAGGAATAATTTTGCCATTTGAGTAGACATCTCATTTGAATCTGGAGTTAATACTGCTGGAGTATTGGTTAGTTTACAAGTTAATTTTACATCAATTACTTCATTTTTTAAAATTAATTTTATTTTTTTTATTAGTTCATGAATACTATCATCGATTTTATCAACTTCTACTTTTTCTTTAAATATTTTATTTAATGATGGATCATATTTGGTAATAGATTGTAATTTGATACCTTTAAAATCAGTTATATAATTAACCATCCATTCGTCTACTTTTTCTGATAAAAGTAATACATTAATTTTATTTTTTTTAAATAGTTCTAAATGAGGGCTATTTTGTGCGGCAGTAAAATTATCTCCGCTAATAAAATATATATTTTTTTGATTTTTATCCATATTACTTGTATATTCTTCTAATGAAATAAATTTATCTTTATTATTATCATTCGTTGAATTAAATCGTAATAAATTTAAAATTGCGTTTTTGTTGGATATATCTTCTGCAGGTCCTTCTTTAAAAATTGATCCAAATTCTTTCCAAAACATTGTATATTTTTCTGGCTCTTTTTCGGACATAAACGTTAGAATATTGAGTATTTTTTTAGTAATTGATTTCTTAAGTATATTTATGATTTTATTTTCTTGTAATATTTCTCTAGAAATATTTAACGGAAGATCGTTACAATCAACAACTCCTTTAATAAATCTTAAGTAATTAGGTAATATTTTATCTACATCTTCCATAATAAATATTTTTTGTATATATAATTTAATTCCATATTTGTTATCTTTATTCCATATATTCATTGGTAATTTAGATGGAATATATAATAAAAGAGTATATTCTTGATTTCCTTCAACTTTGTTATGAATCCATGTTAAAGGTGCATGATCATCTTTTGTTATATTTTTATAAAATTCTATATATTTTTTTTCACTAATTTCTGATTTGTTTTGTAACCATATAGCTTGAACATTATTAATTTGTTCCCATTCTTTTTTTTCGTTATTTATTTGTATAGGAAAACTTACATACTCAGAATATTTATGAATAATATTTTTTACTTTCCATAATTCTAAAAATTCTTTGTTTTCATTTTTAATGGTTAAATATATAGTAGTTCCAATTTCTTTTTTTTCTTTTTTTTCAATAGAAAATTCACCTGTCCCATGTGATGTCCAAAAAATACCCTCTTTTTCTGTATTATATACTGATCGTGTATGTACTGATACAAAGTTAGCAACAATAAATGAAGAATAAAAACCTACTCCAAATTGTCCAATTTGATTTGGTTTATTGTTTTGATAATTCTGCTCTATAGAGGACAAAAATTTTTTTGTTCCTGATTTTGCAATTGTTCCTAAATTTTCAATCACTTCTTCTTTATTCATTCCTATTCCATTATCACTAATAATAATTGTATTATCTTTTTTTGATATTGAAATTTTAATAGATAAATTTTTATTATATGAATGAAAATTAGGATTAGTATTAGAAAGAAATCTTAATTTATCTAATGCATCAGATGCATTAGCAATTAATTCTCTTAAAAAAATTTCTTTATTTGAATATAAAGAATGAATCATTAAATGTAGCACTTGTTTAGTTTCTGATTGAAATTGATGGATTTCTTTGTTCATGTTATTCATAAATTCTCTTAAAAAATTATTTTTTATAAAATGATTATTTTGTTAAATTAAAAATTATATAACAACTTAAAATTAAAAGTTTAAATTAAATTCTGGAGGTAGGTTAAATTTATTTGAAGCATTTGAAACTCTATTATTTTTTTCTTCGGTTATTCTACGACTAGCGTCATTAAAAGCAGCTGTAATTAAATCTTCTAATATCTCTTTTTCTTCTTTGATTAATAAAGAATGATCAATTTCTATTTTTTTACATTTATGATTACCAAAGAGAGTTATTTTAACTAATCCAGCTCCTGATTCACCAATTATTTCTAAATTTTCTATGTCTTTTTGAACTTTTTTTATTTTTTCTTGCATTGTTTGAGCTTGTTGAATTAGATGAGTTAAATTATTTGAGTTGAACATTATTTTCCTGTTTAATTAATAAGTAATTGAAAATATTTTTATTTTTAATTTTATATTTATGTGAGTATTAATAAAATTTTTTTAATGTTATAAAGCGATAAATTTATTTAATTATTAATTTTATATTTAAATATTTTTATAAAAATTATTAAAACATTAATTAAATTCATTTATTTTTTTATATATATTTATTTATTTTTTATATTTTTATAAATACAATACCTTAATTAAAAATATATTTTAAATTGGATTAGAAAAATTGTGTGTATAGCATTGGATTGTATTAGATAAAATTGATTTTTCTATATTTATTATTCTAAAAAACGTCATTTCAGCTCCTATTTTTAAATTTGGAGCATTATGTATTTCTTTTAAACCAACAATTAATACTCTATAATATAGCTGAATTTTATTTATATGACAATGATTAGCTAAATTTAATACTTCTTTTTCTATTTTTTTATTAATAAAAGTATTATTTTTATTTTGATCTTCTACATTACACTTAATAAGTATCATATAATGTAATAAACGCATAATTTCTATTAATAAATTTTTCCAATTTATTTCTGAATTTTTTTTATTATATAAAAAATTTAGTAAAGATTGATAATCTTGTAATATTAATGTTTTTGTAATAAAAAAAATTATTTCTTTTTTTATTAAACCAAACATATTTATTACTTGTTTGGATGATACAACTCCATTGCCTAATGCTATAGCTTGTTCTAGTATATTAAGAGCATCTCTGATACTTCCATTTGATTGATTTGCAATTATTTGAATACTTTTAGTTTCAAATTCAATTTTTTCTTTCTTTAAAATATGTTTTAAATGTACATAAATTTCATTATTTGTTAGTTTTTTTAAACTAAAACATAAACACCTAGAAATGATTGTATTAGGTACTTTTGCAATATCAGTAGTAGCAAGTATAAATTTAATATGATGAGGCGGTTCTTCTAATATTTTTAATAAAGCATGAAAACTATGTTTTGATAACATATGAACTTCATCAATTAGATATATTTTAAATAATCCTTTAATTGGAGCATATTGAATATTTTCTAATATTTCTTTAATATCTTCTACTTTTGTTTTTGATGCTGCATCTATTTCTATGAGATCAACAAAATTTCCTTTCTTTATTTCTTTACAATTTAAACAATATTGACATGGCTCGCCTTGAATAAGTTGTATACAATTAAGAGCTTTAGATAATATCCTTGCGATTGATGTTTTACCAATACCTCTTGTTCCATGAAAAATCCATGATTGATGTACTTTATTTAAAATAAAACTATTTTTTAATGCTACGGTAGCAAAATTTTGACCAATTATTTCTTTAAAAGATTGTGGTCTCCATTTTTGCGCAAGAATTTGATAAACCATGAAATTAATTCCTGATTATCTTTTTTTTATTAAAATACATATGAATAAACAATATATTTTATATAAAAAAAAATTAATTGTTTACAACAGTTAAATAATTTAATATTATATCACTAATAGATTATTATTAAATTAAAAAATAATTTGATATATAAAAAATTACTCTGTATAGTGCTATAGTTCTATTTTTTTTGAAAAACCCGGTCAGGTTCGGAAGAAAGCATCCAGTTCAATAAAACTTAGGTACTATAATTGTAGCTAGCAGAGTAATTTTTTTTATAGAATATTATAAAAAAAAAGCATTTTTTTTAGATTGTAAATTATACATATTCCAATATTTTCCTTTTTTTTTCATTAATTCATAATGATTGCCTACTTCTTTAACTTCTCCTTTATAGAAAAATATAATTCTATTTGCATGAATAATTGTAGAAAGTCGATGAGCTATACTTATTATAGTAGAATATTGGTTAACAACAGAAAGAGATTTCTGTATATTTAATTCTGTTTCAGAATCTATATTTGCAGTAGCTTCATCTAAAATTAATATTTTTGGTTGAATAACTAATATTCGGGCTAATGATATTAGCTGTTTTTGACCAATGGATAAATTATTACCTTGTTCTCCTAGTATTTCAGATAATTTATTTGGCATTTCTTGAACAAGTTTTAGTAAACCAATTTTTTTTAAAATATTCCATATTTTTTTTTCTGGAATATTTTGTCCTAAAGTAATATTATTATATATAGTATCTGCAAAAATTACTGGATCTTGTTGTACTATAGATATATTTTTTCTTAAAACATATGGATGAATTGAAGTCAACGATTTCCTATCAATATTAATATTGCCATCATAATAGGGATAATACCCCATTAATATATTAGCAAAAGTAGTTTTACCACTTCCTGTATGGCCAACTAAAGCAATAAATTCTTTATCTAATATTTCAAAATTGATATTTTTTAGTACAAAATGATTATTTTGCTTATAAGAAAAATTTAAGTTTTTTATTTTAATTGTTCCTGTTAATATTTTACTTGTATTATTTCCATATTTTTGTTTTGGGGAATCTATCAATTGAAATACTCTTTCTGCAGAAACTATTGCTTGTTGTAATATTGATTGTTGGTTAGTGATAGCAATCAAAGGTTCATTTAATCGACCTAGATAGTTAATAAAAACATATAACATACTTATTTCAAATATATTAGTAGGAAATAAACTGATTAAAGTCATTAAACCGCATAATACTAAAGAACTTAATAAACTTAATAAAGGACGTAATAAAAATCCATCCAGTTTCAACATTTTCATTTTAATTAAGTAATGTTGATAACTCGCTTGTTTAATTTTTTTTCCATAAGCATATTCTTGATTAAATTGTTGTAAAACTGTCATGCCGCTAATCGCTTCGTTAAATTTATTATTAATTTCAGCAAAATAATTCCTAGAAGTTCGTAGCAAAGGAACGCTATAGTGTTGATACACTATCATAATAATTGTAACAATTGGAAAAATAGTTGATGCAATTAAAGCCATTTTCCATGACAATACAAAAATTGTAATAATCATTATTACTATTAAAATAAAACTACGTATAAATGTTGGAATAACTGTATCGTATAATTCCTTGATAATTTCAGTATCACTGGTTACTTTAGCAATAATTTGACCAATAGGTTGGTTATCAAATTCAACAATAGGTTGGTTTAATGCAGATTGCATAACTTCAGTTCTGATTTTTTGAACAATATAAACAGATATTTTATTTATTAAAACACTTTCTAAATAATTTAAAAATGCAGCTCCTATTTGTAATATGATAAAACTGATAATTAAGGAGAATATAAAAATTTTATTTATTTTATTTAATAAAATTGTATGTTTGATAAACGTACTAATTAATAAAGGAGACAGTATCTCGCAAAAGGAAGCGAATATTAATAACATTAAAGCGTAAAAAAATAAATTTTTCCATTTTACGCCATATTGAAGTAATCTTTTTAATGTATTCCAAAAATTTAAATTTTGAAATTGCTTTTTTTTTTTCATTATTATTAATATATTCCTTTTTTTGAACATAATTCCATTTTTTGATAAAAATATGTTTGCTGATACCAATTTTTTTCTTTCATTAAATTTGTATGCGTACCTTTTTGAAGAATTTCTCCTTCTTTCATTACAATAATTATATTTACTCTTTTTAGAGTACTCATACGATGTGAAACTATAATGATAGTTTTATCACTTGTTTTCCATTTATTTATGTTATTAAGTATATTGTACTCAGTTATTGCATCAACAGCAGATAATGCATTATCTAATATAAGTATATTGCTGTTAAATAATAACGCACGAGCAATAGAAATTCTTTGTTTTTGCCCACCTGATAACATAATACCTTTTTCTCCTACTTGAGTATTATATCCATTTTCAAAATTTATTATATCGTTATGTATATTTGCTATTTTAGCTACTTTTTTTACTTCTGAATATGAAGCGTGAGGTTTTCCAAGTGTAATATTTTTATAAATTGTATCTGAAAATAAAAAAGTAGATTGGTTTACTACTGATAAGTTTGATCTCCATTCTTTTAAAGAAAATTTTTTTATAGAAATAGAATTATATAATATATCCCCTTTGTAATTTTCAAAATTTCTTTGTATTAATTGTATTATAGTACTTTTACCTGATCCAGTTGGTCCGCAAATACCAATAATATCTCCTTTAGTAATAGTAAAATTAATATTTTTTAATGTTATTTTTTTGTGTATAGAATATGTAAATTCATTTATTTTAATTTCTATTTTTTTTAGTTTTAAAATAGGATAAATTTTTTCAAAAAAAAAGTAGTGATCACGAATTTTATTTTTTTTATGTATTAAAATAGGTGATATTCTTTCCCATGCAGCGCTTCCACGTTCTACAATGTTAAACATCCATGCTAGAGCTAACATAGGCCAAATCATTAAACCCAAGTACATAATAAAGGTAGTTAATTGTCCAAATGAAATTTTGTTATTAGAAACAAACCAACTTCCTATAACAATAGATAATAGATTAGAAAAAGCAATTGCAACATGGATAACTGGATCAAATTTAGAATCTATATTAGCAGTTTTTAAATTTTTTAATCCCGCTTCTTTAGCTATTTGCTCAAACTTATAAAATTTTTCTTTTTCTAATCCAAAAGCGCGAATCATTCTAATATTGGTTAAACATTCTTGAGTATAGTTATTTAATGCAGAAAATTTTTTTTGATATTCATGAAATTTTTCATGAAGTTGTTTTCCATAATTAGTAATGATTATAGCCATAATAGGCATAGGCGCTAAAGCAATTAAAGTTAGTTGAAAGCTAATTTGTTGACACATCATGAATAATACAGATATCCCCATAAAAAAAGAATCTACTAATGTTAAAACTCCTTCTCCTGCAGCAAATACTACTTTATCAATGTCATTAGTTGCTTTAGTCATCAGGTCTCCAGTTCTATTTTTAAAATAGAAACATGGTTGTTTATAACTTAAAGCAGTATAAAATTTAGTTCTCAGATGGATTGATAATCTATATGCGGCTCCAAATAATAGAATTCTCCATATACATCTGAGTATATAAATAATAAAAGCGATTATTATCAGTGATATGATATAAAAAATAATTTTTTGATTGTTATTAATTTCTTTTTTTACAATAATGTCAACTAATTCTCCTGTTATTTTAGGTGGTATTAATTGTAATAATGCAATTATAATTAATAAAGATATAGCACTGGAATATCTTTTCCATTCTTTTATAAAATACCAGGTTAGTTGTTTAAATAATTTCACACAGTTCCTTATTTTTAAATAATTATTTATATAATAAAATATGAATATTTAAAATATTTTTAAATATATAAATAAAAATTTTTTATATGATTTTTTTAAATGAATAAAATGAGAACTAATGTATTTTTAATTTTTTAATTATAAATATATAGGTTTATTCATTACTTTATGTTTTTATTGGATTGTGAAATAGATTCATAACTGTAACTGTGTATTACAGAGTTGTTATTCGGATAAAAATTAAATCGTAAATATGCACTTATTCCACTAAAAACTAATGAAATTATAATAATAGTGAAAATAATTTTTTTACAATTAAAAATTTTACAGTTCATAATTTGTATTCCAATATTAAGTATTTTTATAGAATTGATATATTTATATATAAGTTAATAACTTTTAAAGTTATAGAGCTGGCAACTTTTTATGCCAGCAATATTAAAATAATATTTTTTAAAATTTATCTTATTTTTTATAAAGAGGATGTTCTAAAGCAAGTTGTAATACTTCTTTAATATTTTTTATCGGATGTATACATAAATTTTGAGTAATGCTATTAGGCATTTCTAATAAATCATGTCGGTTACCATAAGGAATAATGACTTTTTTAATCCCGCCTCTATGTGCTGCTATTAGTTTCTCCTTAAGACCTCCAATAGTTAAAACATCTCCTCTTAATGTAATTTCGCCAGTCATAGCAACATCAGAACGTACTGGATTTTTTTTAAAAGAAGAAACTAATGCAGTACACATTGCAATTCCTGCACTAGGACCATCTTTTGGTATGGATCCTTCAGGTACATGGACATGAATGTCTATTTTTTCAAAAAAATCTTGGTTTAATCCTATTTGTTTCGCTTGTGTTTTAACTACGGTTAAGGCAGTTTGGATAGATTCTTGCATTACTTCCCCTAAAGATCCAGTATATGTTAGCTTTCCTTTTCCTTCAGTTATAGATACTGTTTCTATATTTAGTAAATCTCCTCCTACAGCTGTCCAAGCTAATCCAATTACTTGCCCAATTTGATTAATATTATTAGTTTTTCCATAATCAAATTTTTTTACTCCTAAATATTCTTGTATATTATTTTTATCAATAACAATTTTTTTTATATTTTTATTTAAAATTATTTTTTTTAACACTTTTCTACATATTTTTGCTAATTCTCTTTCAAGATTACGAACACCTGCTTCTCTTGTATAATATCTAATAATATTTAAAATAGCATTTTTTTTTATTTCAATTTCATTATTTTGAAGAGCATTACGCATTATTTGTTTTGGTTTTAAATGGTTTATTGCTATATTTATTTTTTCTTCTTCAGTATATCCAGATATTTTTAAAATTTCCATTCTATCTAATAAAGGAGATGGAATTTTCATAGAATTTGCAGTAGCTATGAACATAATATTAGATAAATCAAAATTCATTTCTAGGTAGTGATCATTAAATGCATTATTTTGTTCAGGATCAAGAACTTCTAATAATGCAGAAGCAGCATCTGCTCTTCCATTGCATGATATCTTGTCAATTTCATCTAGAAGAAATAAAGGATTATTTACTTTTATTTTAGCAATGTTCTGAATGATTTTTCCAGGCATAGATCCTATATATGTTCTACGATGTCCTCGAATTTCAGCTTCGTCTCTTATCCCTCCTAATGCAATTCTAACGTATTTTCTTCCTGTGGCTAAAGCAATAGATTTTCCTAACGATGTTTTACCTACACCTGGAGGTCCCACTAAACATAAAATAGGTCCTTTTGCTTTTTTCATACGATATTGTAGAGATAAATATTCTAAAATTCGTTCTTTGATCTTTTCTAATCCAAAATGATCAGCGTCGAGTAATTCTTGCGTATTTTTTAAATCTTTTTTAATTTTACTATATTTATTCCAAGGAATTTGTAAAATCCAATCAATATACCCTCGTATTACTGATGCTTCAGCTGACATCGATGACATCATTTTTAATTTATAAAATTCAGACTCTGTTTTAGATCTTATTTCTTTAGGCATTTTTGTTTTTTTTATTTTTTCTTTTAATTTTTCATAATCGTTATAGTTATTTTCTATTTCTCCTATTTCTTTTTGAATAGCTTTCATTTGTTCGTTTAAGTAGTATTCTTTTTGACTTTTTTCCATTTGATTTTTGACACGTAATCGTATTTTTTTTTCTATTTCTAATAAATCCATTTCTGATTCTATTGCTGACATTAAATATTCTAAACGATCATGAGAGTTATTCATCTCTAATATTGTTTGTTTTTCTGATATTTTTAAAGGCATATGAGATGCAATAACATCTGATAATTGTTCAGTATTAGTTATATTTTTTACAGATGATAATATTTCCAATGGAATTTTTTTGTTTAATGAAACATATTCTTTGAATTTATCAATCGATATACGTAATAAAGTCTTTTTTTCTCTTTTATCTTTGTTTTCTTTGGAAGGAGACATTAATTTAATTTTAGCAATAAGATATTTCCCTGTATCTTTTATAGTACTAATACTAGCTCGTTGTATTCCTTCTACTAATACTTTAATTGTACCATCAGGAAGTTTTAAAATTTGGATAATAAGAGAGATAGTTCCAACTTTAAATAAATCATCAGGATTAGGATTTTCTTTATTTAGCGTTTTTTGTGTCACTAGAATAATTTTTTTATTAGTTTTTATAGATTTTTCAATGCATTTTATTGATTTTTCTCTTCCTACAAATAATGGTATAACCATATTAGGGTAAACAACTATATCACGTAATGGTAAAACAGGAATTTCAATAAATTCAGAAGATTCAAGATTCATTCAGAATTCTCTCTTAGTTAATTTTATATTACTAAATATATGCTGACACAATATCTTTAATGTCATTTTTTTTTAAAATTAAAAAAATATTTAAGCTGATTAAATATGTATTAAATATTAAACAAATAATAAATTTTAATAAATAGAAGGGATTCATATTATTAAGTAAAAAATATTTTAATTTTATTTTTTTTCTGTAAAAATAAATTCAGGTAATGTAGAATTATTGATTACTGATTCATTAATAATTACTTCAGAAACATTTTTTAACGAAGGTAGATCATACATGATATTTAATAAAATATTTTCGAGTATGGATCGTAATCCTCTAGCTCCTGTTTTTTTATGTAATGCATTTTTTGCAATAGCACATAAACTTTTTTTCTCAAATTTTAATTTGACACCATCCATCTCAAATATTTTTTTATATTGATTAGTAATAGAATTTTTAGGTTCAGACAAAATTTTTATTAAAGCTTCTTCTGTTAAATCTTCAAGTGTAGTTAGTATTGGTAATCTTCCAATAAACTCTGGTATTAATCCAAATTTAATTAAATCTTTTGATTCAATTTTATCTAAAATATTGCATTTATCTGCGTTAATATTTTGTTTATCAAAATGTGCATTAAATCCAATTTTTGCTTTTAGTTCAGTTCTTTTTTTTACAATATTTTTAATACCAGAAAAAGATCCTCCACAAATAAACAATATTTTAGAAGTATCAATTTCTATAAAATCTTGATTTGGATGTTTTCTTCCTCCTTTAGGAGGTACTAAAGCAATAGTTCCTTCAATAATTTTTAATAATGATTGTTGAACTCCTTCACCTGATACATCTCTAGTAATAGACATATTTTCTGTTTTTTTAGAAATTTTGTCTATTTCATCAATATATATGATTCCTTTTTCTGCTTTTTCGATGTTATAATTACATGTTTGTAATAATCTTTGTAAAATATTTTCTACGTCTTCACCAACATATCCTGCTTCTGTTAAAGATGTAGCATCAGTTATTACAAAAGGAACATCTAATATTTTTGATAATGTTTTAGCAATTAGGGTTTTTCCGCTACCAGTAGGTCCTATCATTAAAATGTTACTTTTTTCTATTTCTACATCTCTTTCTTTATTTATATTATCAAAATACAATTTTTTGTAATGATTATAAACTGCTACTGATAATATTTTTTTTGTTTTTTCTTGACCTACAACATAGTAATCTAAATGATTTTTTATTTGGCGAGGTGTTAAATTATTTCTTTTTCTTTTTCTTGTTCTTTTTTTAGATTTGTCTTGCATAATAACATTATGGCATAATATAACGCATTCATTGCAGATACATGTTTTTTCACCCATTATTAATCTTTTCACTTCTCCTTCGTTTTTTCCGCAAAATGAACAAGAAATATTTTTTTTATTATCACTCATTGTTGTTATACCTTTATAAAATTAATATATAGTTTTAATATAAAAATATTAAAAATTAGCACCTTTTATTCAAAATATCATCAATTAATCCATATTTAACAGCTTTTTTTGCGGAAAAAAAATGGTCTCTTTCTGTATCTTGTTCTACTTTTTTTAATAACTGATTAGTGTGTTTGGCAATTAATGTATTGATAGTTTTTTTAATTGTTATAATTTCTTGAGCATGTATTTCAATATCAGAAGCTTGTCCTTCAAATCCACCGAGAGGTTGATGAATCATCATACGCGAATTAGGTAATGCATATCTTTTACCTTTTTTTCCAGAGCATAATAATAACGCTGCCATAGAACAAGCTTGCCCTATACAAATAGTATTAATATTTGGTTTAATGAATTGCATAGTATCATAAATAGACATTCCAGCACTTACAATACCTCCCGGTGAATTAATATATAGATAAATGTCTTTTGCTGCATTTTCTGATTCTAAAAAAAGTAATTGCGCAATAATGATATTAGCCATAAAATCTTCTATTTGTCCGGATATAAAAATTATTCTTTCTTTTAGTAAACGAGAATAAATATCGTATGATCTTTCTCCTCGTTCTGTTTGCTCGATTACTACTGGAATTAATGTTGATTTTATATTTTTTCTATTGATTTCTTTCATTATAAATTTAAACTCTTATTATATAATTAGTTATTTTTATATTTAATTTTTTGTATTAAATTTTTATATTTGTTGTAGCAAATAATTAGAAATTATTTCTTTTGTTGACATTTCTTTTTCGATGATTATAGCTTCATTATACAGTGTTGCAATTATTTTTTTTTCTAAAAATATTTTATTTAAATATTGTAACAATATTTTATTATTTTTATTGATTTCTATTTTTCTTTTATTTTGATAATATAATTTTTTTACGTATTCATGAATATATTGTATTTCTTGTTTATTGTTTTGAATTTTATATTTTTTTATTATTTCTTCATATAGTAATGTTATGTGAGCGTTTCTTAACGCTTCTAATTTAATTAATGTATTTGAATAATAACTAAGTAAATTTTTTACTTTATTTTTATATAAAGATATTAAATTGTAATAAGTTTTTTTATATTCTTGCTTTAATAGTTGGTCAGGAATACAGATAGGGTTGTTTTGAATAATATTTTGTAAAATTTGATATTTAATATATTTATTTATCAATAAAAAAGTTTTATTTTTTATTTTGTTATCTATGAAATAGTATTGTTTCTTTTTTTCTAATTGTAAAAACAAATTTTTTTCATCATTATTGTCAAAAATTAATTCTGTATTTTTTATTTTTGTTATTTTTTTTATAAATATTAGTATTTTTGATGATTGATTTCTTAGTTTTTTTTCAGGATGAATACGAGAAAATAAAAAATCTATAGTTATTTTTTTATTTTTTTTCTTTCCAATAAGTTTTTGTTCTATTCTAAAATCTAACATATTATTACCAAATAAAAATGAAAAATTTTGTATAGAGTAAAATTCTTTTTCTTGATTTTTTAAATAAATAGCATAATCAATTGTTACAATACTATTAAAGTTAATCGTTGTTTCGATTTCTTTTTCTTCATTTAAATAGCTTTCATTGATTATTTTTTTGTCTAATGCGTTATTTTTTTTTATTTTTATTTGTATAATTTTATCGCGATTTGTTAATTTTATTTTAAAATTAGGTTTAGATTCAAATTTTATAAAATAGATTAGATGTTCATTGGTTTCATTTATTTTATGTTTTAAATTAGCATAATCAAAAATTTCTATTTTTTCTTTTTTAGTAATTTTATTTATTTGATCAATTACTAATTGGTTAATTAAATTATATTGAATTTCATCTTCGTACATTTTTTTAATCAATTGTAACGGAACTTTACCAGTTCTAAATCCATTTATTTTATTTTTTTTTTGAATTGAATTAATTTTTTTTTGTATTAATTTTTGAATTTTTTCTTTAGATAGAAAAATTGTACATTCGTACTGTAATTCATTTATTTTTTTGATTACATTATTCATGTAAAGCATCCTTAATACAAATATATATAATATAAAATATTGCTATTTTTCAAATAAAATAACAATTTCAATTTATATTTTAATTCATCGTATTTATTGAGATTTTTAATTTATTATCAAAGGACTTGTTAAAATTGTGATAACATAATTTTTTATTTTTTTATTTTTTTTATAGTTTTTTTTTGATAAAATTAATATATATCATCAAAATTTAAAAAATAAATGTAAGATAAGATCTTAGATAAGTATGTCTTTTAATAAAATTATTTATTTAATTTTTAATTTCGTGTCTAATATGATATTAGAAAATTAAATTTTTATAAACACGTTTTTATATATTATATATGTTAAAAAATAATTTATTTAAAATTTAAATGTATTTAAAGTACATATTTATTTTATATATTTAAACAAGGTATAGAAAATATTTTACTATTTTTTTTTTTCCATTCTATTAGAGTAAAAGTATATAAATTTAATGAAAATATGCTTTTATTAAATTCATTATTAAGTATTTTATAGATAGTTCTATGTCTTTCGATTAAAGTGATATTATTGAATTGATTGGATATTATAACTATTTTATAGTGCTGCTGCTTATTTTTATTATTATGCAGATAGCTTTCATTATTTATTGATAAAGATATTACATTTATTTTTTCTTTAATTTTTTTTTCAATTTTATTTATCATAGGTATATTAATACTATTTTTAGTAATGTATAAAATTAAATATTGTTAATTTATAGAGGTTAGAATAGCATTTTGTAATACAAAATTTATATATTTATACAATATTCAATAAAAAAAATAAAGTTTTAATTGTAAAAATTAATTTTTTATTTAAATAAATTTTTTATTACATATAGTTGGTACTTCATTTTTTTAAAACTATTTATATCTAATTAGATTTAATTTTTTAATTATAAAATAATATTTTTAAAAATTTTTATTATATTTTTTATATAATTTTTTTATTTAAGGTTACAAAATATGAACATGTATAAAATTTTTAAGGTTTTTATGATAAGTAGTACATTTCTTTTGTTAACTGGATGTAATTCGGTTATATTACATCCATCAGGAATGATAGGTGCAAAAATAAAAAATTTAATTTTAACTTCATTTATTACAATGCTTATTGTTGTTATACCTGCTATTTTTTTGTCTATTTTTTTTTTCTTAAAATATAATGAAAAAAATACAAATATAAAATACAATCCTAATTGGTCGCATTCAAATAAACTAGAATTAGTTATCTGGACTATTCCTTTTTTGATTATATTATTTTTAGGTTTAGTTTCTTGGAATAGCACTCATCAACTTGATCCAAATAAAACAATTATATCAAAAAACCAACCAATTGTTATCGATGTTATTTCTGTAGATTGGAGATGGTTATTTATTTATAAAAAAGAAAGAATTGCTTCAATCAATGAAATTGCTATTCCAATAAATACTCCAATTATATTTCATATTACATCTGGATCTGTAATGAACTCTTTTTTTATCCCTGCTTTAGGAAGTCAAATTTATGCCATGGCTGGAATGAAAAGTTCGCTTAATTTAATTGCAAATACACCTGGAAAATATCAAGGAATCTCCTCAAATTATAGTGGAAGCGGTTTTTCTGATATGAAATTTAATGTTTTAGTAGTAGAGAATAATACTGCTTATAATGAATGGATTAAGAAAGTACAATCAGACAAAAATACAATATGTAATTATGAAGAATATTTAAATATTGCAAAGCCGAATCATTCGAAAAAAGTAATATATTTTTCGTGTGTGTGTTTTGATTTATTTAACTATGTAATAAAAAATATGCATAAAAAATAATTTTTTATATTTAATACAATAAATTTAGATATTAAATACAATTATTAATTATAATAATTTTTTATTTTTTTATAGATTATATCTATAACGAAAAGGGAAAAAATAATGTTTGGTAAACTCACTTTAGATGCAATTCCATTTAATGAACCTATTATTATGTTCACTTATTCTATAATTATTGCCACTGTTTTATTATTAGGTATATTGATTACATATAATAAAATGTGGATGTATATTTGGAGTAATTGGATTACTTCTGTTGATCATAAAAAAATAGGAATTATGTATTTATTATTAGGTTTAATTATGTTATTTAGAGGATTTGTTGATGCTATTATGATGAGAATTCAACAATTTATGGCTTCTTCTAATTCAGGAGAAGGATTTTTACCTCCCAATCATTATGATCAAATTTTTACTGCACATGGTGTGATCATGATTTTTTTTGTTGCTATGCCATTAATAATAGGATTAATGAATTTTATAGTACCTTTACAAATTGGAGCTCGTGATGTAGCTTTTCCATTTTTAAATAATTTAAGTTTTTGGTTAACATTTTCGGGAGCAATGTTAGTAAATATTTCTTTAGGAGTGGGTGAATTTGCAAAAACTGGATGGTTAGCTTATCCTCCTTTATCAGGTATTGAATATAGTCCAGGAGTGGGTGTTGATTACTGGATTTGGAGTTTACAAATTGCTGGAATTGGAACAACATTGACAGGAATTAATTTTATAGTAACTATTTTAAAAATGAGAACTATAGGAATGTCAATGTTTAAAATGCCTGTTTTTGTTTGGACTGCTTTATGTTCTAATATTTTAATATTAGCTTCTTTTCCAGTATTAGCTATAACTTTGATTTTATTATCTTTAGATAGGTATTTTGGTTTTCATTTTTTTACAAATTCAATGGGAGGTAATCCCATGATGTACATTAATTTAATTTGGATTTGGGGGCATCCTGAAGTATATATTTTAATTTTGCCTGCATTTGGCATTTTTTCTGAAGTTGTATCTACTTTTTCTAAAAAATCGTTATTTGGTTATGTTTCTTTAGTATGGGCAACTATTGTTATTACAGTATTATCTTTTCTAGTATGGTTGCATCATTTTTTTACTATGGGTTCAGGCGCAAATGTAAATGCTTTTTTTGGAATTGCTACTATGATCATAGCTATCCCTACTGGGGTAAAAATATTTAATTGGATATTTACTATGTATCAAGGAAAAATTAAGTTTCATTCAACTATGTTGTGGACAATAGGTTTTATAACTACTTTTTCTATTGGTGGAATGACAGGAGTACTTCTTTCTTTACCTCCAGCTGATTTTGTATTGCATAATAGTTTATTTTTAGTTGCTCACTTTCATAATGTTATTATTGGTGGTGTAGTGTTTGGTTGTTTTGCTGGAATTACATATTGGTTTCCAAAAATGTTTGGATTTAAATTAAATGAAACTTATGGAAAGATAGCTTTTTGGTTTTGGTTTATAGGATTTTTAGTTGCTTTTTTACCATTGTATGCTTTGGGCTTAATGGGAATGACTCGACGTATAGGCCAACATATTGACTCACAGTTTCATACTTTGTTAACAGTATCAGCTTTTGGCGCTTGTTTAATCGCATTAGGTATTATATTTCAAATAATACAGTTATGTAGTTCTATTAAAAACCGCAATAAATTAAAAGAAAATATCGCGGATCCTTGGGATGGAAGAACGTTAGAATGGTCTACTAATTCCCCTGTTCCTTTTTATAATTTTGCAATTTTACCTCATGTTTTATATCGAGATGATTTTTGGAATAAAAAAATAAGAAATGAAAAAATAAATGGGTTATTTAGTGATTTTAAAATGCCTAATAATACTAGCTTAGGATTTTTTATTGGGTTTTGTAGTATTATAGGAGGATTTGCTGCTGTATGGCATATTACATGGTTATTTTTTTCATCGATAACTGGAATTATACTAATTCTTTTTTATTATAGCTTAAGAAAGAAAAATGATCATTTAATTTCAATAAATGAAATAAAAAAATTAGAAAAAAATTTTTAAAAAATAAGAGGAAAATATATGATTAAGAATTTTGTTTCTATAAATAATGAAAAAACGAGTGATAAATTAATTAAATTAAATGAAAAAAAAATGCTGGGTTTTTGGTTATATTTAATGAGCGATTTTATTATTTTCGCTTGTGTTTTTGCTGTTTATTTTGTGATTAGATCGCATTCTGTGTTAGATAGTACGTTACTACAAATAAAGTGTAATTTAGATTCAATTTTAATTGAAACTATATTGCTGTTATGTAGTTCTGTTACTTGTGGTGTTGCGGTTATAGCAATGAGTAAACAAAATATAATTAATACCTATATTTGGATTATTGCTACTTTTATTTTTGGTTTAAGTTTTGTTTGCATAGAATTTAATGAAATATTATATTTTTTTAAAATGGGAATGCAACCTAGTTCACATGGCTTCTTTTCGAGTGTTATAACTTTACTTTCTATGCATATAGCGCATGTCATTATAGGTTTAATATGGATGATATGTATTATTTTGCAGAATTATTATTTTAAAATTAATAGCAGTAATTATACTAACTTAGTATGTTTAAGTTTTTTTTGGCATTTTTTAGATATTATATGGATAATTTTATATACTTTTATTTATTTTATAGGATTTAATGTATGAAAAATTTTTTAATTCAATATTTCTTTTTTTCTAACAGGAATAATATTTATTTTTTTGGTTGGATTTGGACATTAATGATAAGTATTGTTTCTTTTATCATTGCAAAAAATTATAAATTATTTAAATCTTATACTTTTTTTGTTTTATTATTTCTATGTATTTTGCAAATTATTAGTCATCTTATATTTTTTTTCGATATAAAAAAATTTTCAGATTTAAATTCAATATTAGGTATGTTCTTTTTTTCTTTGTTAGTAATATGTATTATTATAAGCGGATCAATTTGGATTATGCACAATCTTGATTGTTATCATTTTGAATAATTTATTAAATATTTTAAAGTATATAAAAATATATTTTAATATAATTAAACCTGGTATTATTTTTGGAAATGCATTGTCTTTCTTAGGTGGATTTTTTTTATCTTCTCATGGACAAATAAATTTTTTTTTATTATTTATTTCTTTTTTGGGTACTATTTTTATAATATCTTCTGGTTGTGTTTTTAATAATATTATTGATCGAGATATTGATAAAAAAATTAATCGAACTAAAAATAGAGTATTAGTAACAAGACTAATTAGCTTAAACCATGCTTATTTTTTTGCGTGTAGTTTAGGATTTATTGGTTTTTTAATTTTATTTTTTTTTACGAATAAAATAGTTTTTTTTATTGGTTTGTTTGGTTTTGTTATATATGTAGTAATATATTCATTATTAATGAAACGTTATATGCCATATGCTACTTTAGTTGGCAGTATGGCTGGATCTTCTCCGGTGTTAATGGGTTATGAAACAGTTACTAATGAAATAAACTGTTGTTTTTTTATTTTATTTTTAATATTAACTTTTTGGCAAATAGCACATTTTTATTCTATTGCAATATTTCGTATAGAAGATTATAGAAAAATTAATATTGCTGTTTTTTCTATTAGTAATGGAGTCGCTTTAACTCAATTATATATTTTGATAAATATATTAATATTTATAATGTTTATTTCGTTATTATTTTGTTTAAAATATGTTGGTAGTAATTATTTGATAATTACATTATTTTTTAGTTTTATTTGGTTTTTTATAACATTAATAGGTTGTTTTCAAGATAATAAAGCAAAATGGTCTCGATTATCCTTCTTTTTCTCAATTATCGTTATTTGTATATTTAATTTAATGATAGGTTTAGATAGTAAATAAATATGATTATTACTAATAATAATTTTATATACACCGATGATTTTTAGGTATTCCTGCTATTTTTGTTGCTTGAATTTCTATTCCTTTGGGAAATAATTTAAATAAAAATAGACTATTAATTTTTATTTTTTTTCTTTTTTTTACAAATTGATATAACATTCTGAAAGAAGGTGAAATATTAAATTCTATATAAAATTCACGAATTAAATATATTATTTCCCAATGATGAGATGTAAGGATAATCAGCTCTTCTTTTGCTATTTCTATAGCAATAGATTTGTTCCATTTTTTGTAATTTTTTAAATATCCAAATTCATCTTTTTCGTTTGTTTTATAAAAGTAACGATTCATATTAATAATGTAAAATATTAGTAATGTAGAGTGTAATAAATATGAAATTTATTACATATATTTGTTGTATTTAGCAATTTCTTTATTGTAATTTATATATGAATAATTAATCAATGTTTTATATTCAAATATTACTTGAAGTAGATTTGATGGTTGATAATCATGTTACTGAATTAGTAATAATATAAAAAATTTTTACTAGTTTTTTTTATTATATGTATACTTTTTTTGATTTAAACGTATTGCAATTGCGGCTTTGTCTAATACTCCGTTAATAAATTTATGACTATCTTCAGCACCAAATAATTTAGCTAATTCTATCCCTTCGTTAATAGAAACTTTATACGGAATATCGTCACGGTTTAATAGTTCATAAAATGCAATACGTAAAATTGCTCTTTCTATTTGCCCTAATTTATCTATCGTACGTGATAAATAAGGTTTCATAAATTCATCTATTTTTAAGTGATGTTGGAATATACCTATTATTAATTCATAAAAATATTTTGAATCAGCATTATTTTTTTTTATTTTTTTATTAAATTGATTCATAACTGTTTGAATATGATTTTTAGAAATTTGCCAAGAATATAATGCTTGTAATACATATTCCCTTGCTTTTCTTCGAGATTTGGATTTCAAGATTGAATTCCTTATTATTTTATAATGATGAATATTATTTTTTTTTTCAATATTCATTTTGTTTTTTTGGTTGCATAATTATACGTATATCTGGGCCAAAAAAATCAGTTTTCACAATAGAAAAGTGTAATGATTCTGATAGATGTACTATATTATTTAATACACACATAGATTTTCCTTCATTACCAATTATAATAGGAGCTATATATATTATTAGTTCATCTACTAAATTTAGTTGTAACATCATTCCTGATAATACTCCTCCTGATTCTACTAGAATATTATTAATTTTTTTATTTCCTAAAAAATATAACATTTTTTTTAGATCTATTTGGTTCTTTTTTTCTTTGCTAGGACAAAAGTGTTGTGATACGTGCTTAGGCCAAATTTTTTTATCTTTTTTTGTTTTTATAAGTATGACTTTTCCGTTGGGATTAATACATTTATGTTCTAATTGAACCAAGTTTTTATTATCTATAATAATTTTATAAGGTTGTTTTTTTTTATGATAATTATTTATTTTTTTTTCATAAAAAAAATGTTTTCGTATTGTTAATAGCGGATTATCTAATAATACAGTTTTATAACTAGTCAATATAGCACAACTTTTTGCTCTGAAATACTGGACATTTTCTCTTGATTCTTTTGATGTAATCCATTTGCTTTCTCCTTTTTTGGTTGCAATTTTACCGTCTAGTGATATACCTAATTTTAATCTAATAAAAGGTATATTTTTTTGCATCCGTTTAAAAAATCCGCAATTTATTTTTTTTATTTTTTGTTCTAAAACTCCTACTACTACTTTAATTCCTTGCTTTTGAAGTAGTATTATTCCTTTTCCTGATACATGAGGATTTGGATCAATTGATCCAATGACTACTTTATATATTTTACTTTGAATAATTTTTTCACAACAAGGAGGAGTTAAACCGAAATGTGTACACGGTTCTAGAGTAATATACATAGTTGCATGAATAGCCTTGTTTCCAGCTTCCTTTAATGCGATTATTTCTGCATGATCTGATCCTGCATATTGATGCCAACCTTTACCTACAATTTTTTTTTTATTGACAATAATACAACCTACGTTAGGATTAGGAGAAGTAGTGAATTCTCCTTTTTTTGATAAAAGAATAGCTTTCTCCATAAAATAAAAATCTTTTTCCATATTTATCTCTTATTGTGATAATTAAGTATAAAAATATTTTTTTAAATTGTAATAATATATAAAATATTAGTATTAATTTAATATATTAAAATATATTTTAAATAAAAATAAATTGTCTGCTATTTTAATTATTATGTGTGTTTTTTAAACTATTAATAATATCAATCATTTCTAAAACACATAAAGCAGCATCACTTCCTTTATTACCTTGTTTTACACCTGCTCGTTCTATAGCTTGGTTAGTTGTTTCAGCTATAATAATACCGGAAGCAATAGGTATAATATATTTTATACTAATTTTAAGTAAAGAATTAATTACAGTAAAAGCTATTTTTTTAAAATGAATAGTTTCTCCTTTAATAATTGTTCCTAATGCTATTATTGCATCATATTTTTTTGATGAAGATAATGTAGCTGCTATTAAAGGTATTTCATATGCACCAGGAGTTCGTATAATTTTAATTTGTTTTAATTTTATTTTCCCTATTCTATGTAGTATATCTGTTGCTCCTTCTATTAAATGTTGGTTAATAAAATTGTTTGTTCTAGAAGCTATAATTACAATTTTAATATTTTGATTGAAAATTTCTGATTTTATTAAATTCATATGTATTTTATTCCTAATTTAAATTATAAGATTTCATTATAGTTAAAATAATTCTTTATTTAATATAACATGTTTTTAAAAAAATAAAATTATGCTAATAAAAATTTTAACTTTTTTATGTATTTTATTTTTTAACGAAGTTAAAAATAATTTTAAAAAAAAAAGTTGTTTTTTTTTGTAAAAAATAGTAAAATATTTAAATTATAAAACAAATCGCGGGATGGAGCAGTCTGGTAGCTCGTCGGGCTCATAACCCGAAGGTCGTTGGTTCAAATCCAACTCCCGCAACCATTTTAATTAATATTTAGATACAAAACCTCATTACTTAATTTTCTCGCAAAAAAATAATAATAATAAATAAATTAAGAAAAATTTTTTTATTTATATGTATTTTTATTAAATTTTAAATATCATTGTGTAATAAATTTTTATTATATAATAAGATAGTGAGGTGTTGATGTGAATCAAATAGAAACGACATTGATTCAAAGTTTTAGACGCATTCTTCCATATATTAATATGCATCGGGGTAAAAAATTTGTTATATTCCTTACAGGAGATGCAATTAATCATTCTAATTTTTCTGATATTATTAATGATATTGGTTTATTACATAGTTTAGGTATTCATATTGTTATAGTATTTAGTATTTACCCTCAAATACAATCATATTTAAAAAAAAATAATATAGAATATTTATTACATAAAAATATTCATGTTACTACATCTAAAATTTTAAATTCTGCAAAAAAAATATCAGGTAAAGTACAACTAGAAATTACTGCTAAGTTGTCTATGAGTATATGTAATACTCCTTTACAAGGTGCTAATATTAGTGTAGTAAGTGGAAATTTTATTATTGCTCAACCTTTAGGAGTTGATGAAGGAATAGATTATTTTCATACTGGGAAAGTTCGAAGAGTGAATTTTGAGGAAATAAATCGTCAATTATACAATAACTCTATAGTTTTAATTGGCCCTATTGCGAGTTCAGTGACAGGAGAATGTTTTAATATAAATTCAGAAGAAATAGCCAATTATGTGTCATTAAAAATTAATGCAAAAAAATTAATTGGTTTTTTTGATCAAAAAGGAATTATAGATGACAGTAATCAAATAATTTCTGAATTAATTTCCGAAAAATTACATAAATATATTAAATCTTTTTCAATACAACAAGAATATTCTTATGAATTTACTAGATTTTTAGAAGGAGTTATAAATTCTTCTCGCCATGGTGTATCGAGAATTCATTTAATTAGTTATAAAGATAAGGGTTCATTATTGCAAGAATTATTTTCTAGTAATGGAATTGGTACTCAAATAGTAATGGAATCTTCTGAAAAAATACAAAAAGCTTCTATTCATGATATAGGAGGAATTTTAAATTTAATAAAACCTTTAGAAAAAAAAGGAATTTTAGTTCGCCGTTCTAGAGAACAATTAGAAATAGAAATAAAGAATTTTACTATTATTAAAAAAGATAATTTAATTATTTCTTGTGTAGCATTATATCCATTTTTTCAAGAACAAATAGGAGAAATGGCGTGTTTAGCTGTTCACCCTGATTATCGTAGTGTTTCTAGAGGAGAATCGTTATTAAATGAAGTTATTCTTCAAGCTAAGAAGCTTAATTTAAAAAAAATTTTTGTTTTAACAACTCATAGTATTCATTGGTTTCAAGAAAAAGGATTTATTCCAACAAGTATTAATTTTTTACCAGATAGTAAAAAAAAAATGTATAATTATAAAAGAGGATCAAAAATTTTAATATTAAATATTGTATAAATATAATTGTTTTATTTTAACAATTTTTATTTTGTATCATTTTTTCTATAATTTTTTTATCTCCGAAAATAGTAATTTCTTTTTTTGCACGTGTTACCGCTGTATAAATAAGTGATGCACTTAATATACATATAAAATTATTAGGTATAATAAAATAAATTTTAGAAAATTCTGAGCCTTGTGCTTTATGTACAGTAGTGCACCAAGCAGGTTGATAATATTTAATTAGTTCGGGGTTGAACGATCTTTTTTTTCCATTTAAAGAATGGAAAAAAACTTTTTTTGTTTGATTCTTATCTTTTAAAACAATACCTATTTCACCGTTAAAAACTCCTAATATTTTTTGATTTTTAGTAATAATAATAGTTTTTCCAAAGTACCATTCATTTTCATTATATAGTTTTTGATTTTTCTTTTTTTTGAAATATAAATTATATATCATTTTTTCTATTATTAAATTAATTTTATTCGTTCCAAAATATCCTTCATTTACTGCACATAAAACTCTAAATTTATTAAATTTTTTTAATATTGATTCATATTCAGTGTTTTCTGTAATACTTTCCCAATAACTACAGTAATGAAAAAAAATCTTGTTTATTATTAAGTGATACATTTTTTCATTAATAATAGGATAGAATTTAATTTTATTTTTCTTTTCGTTAAATAAATTAAAAATTGCTTTATTTTTTTGTTTAAGAATTAATTGTGACAAAGTATAAATAGGAGAATTTAACTGAAATCTATAATTTTTTTGTAGCTTGTGTATACTATTATAAATAGTAGGAATATTTTTTTTTCTAAATATAATTTTTTCATTAGTAAGAAAATTAATTTTTTTAGCTGTTTCGATATTGTATATATTTTTTGCTTTTTTACATATCAATGCTAATATTGATTTTATTCTTATCGAAGGGAGTTGATTAAAATCACCTAAAAATATAACTTTTGTTTTTTTTTTTATTGATTTAAGTAAATTATACATTAAAACAAGATCTATCATTGATGCTTCATCTATTATTAATATATTCATTACATTATTATTATTATTATTACAATTATATTTTTTTTTATTGTTTAACAAAATTAATTCATGCAATGTAAAAGCCGTTTTTGGTATTTTTTTTATTTCATCTATATTGGTTTGAAATATTTTTAATGTTTTATGCAATGACTCTAAAAGAATTGTTGCTGCTTTACCAGTAGGTGCGCAAATTTTTATTTTAATATTGTTTTTATATAATCGAAGTAAAGATAATAATATTTTTGTAACTGTAGTAGTTTTTCCGGTACCTGGACCTCCAATAATACATGTAATTTTTTTAATGAGACTAATTGATATAGCAATATTTTGATTAACATCATAGTTCTGCTCAGAAATATTTTGAATAATTTTTTTTGCTTTATATAAATCAATATTAGTATCTACTTTTTTATGAAAAAAAAATTTATTAATATAGTTTTTCATTATCCATATTTTTTTTATATAAAGTTTATTTTTTTCAAAAAATAAAGGAAATGTATCAATTTTATTATAAACAAACATTTTATCTGACAAAAATGTTATCCAATTATTAACATGTTGGTTAAAATTCCATAATTTTTCAGTTAAATTATTATATTTATAGGGAAATACTGTTTTTTTGTTCATTTTTTTTATATCTAAATATGCATGACCTCTACGTGTTACATAATTAGTACATAATGCAGCTAATATCATTTCTGTATTTTTTTCTTCAAATAAGTAAGTTGCAAAATAAAAATCAAAAGGATCAATCATTTTTTTTTTTATAGCTTGTAATAATATTTTTTTTATACACATATTTATTTACTTTCGATATTTATAAAATAATATTTAAATTATTAATTAATTTTTTGTTAGGAGGTATAAAAAATATACCAGGGTTTTTATTATTTGGATGCATTGCTCTTAAAAATAGATAAAAAATTCCTCCAAAATTTTTTTTTATCGAATAATTATTGATTTTTTGTTTTAAATATCTATGTAATGCTATACTATATATATGGTATTGTATATCATATCTATGAAGTATCATTTTTTTTTCTATATTTTTTTGATTATAATCTTGATTAGATTCTCCTAACCAAGTGGATTTGTAGTCTACAATAAAATATTTATTATTTTTTTTAAAAATTAAGTCAATATATCCTGTAATAATACCTGAAAAAGAATGAAATTTTAAAGGTGAAGATAATAAAGAAATTTTATCATTTTTTTGAATACATTTATTAAACACAGAATTATTTAAATTATTTTTAACTGATATATAAAATTCAAATTCTTTAATATAATTATTTGAATTTAATTTATTCAATGTTACAGATAGAGGAGTTAAAGGAGTATTAATAATATTTTTTAACCATAATTGTAATTTTTCAATCCATTTTATAGGTAAATAATCATTTTTAAGCAAATTAGATATTATATCTATATCGACAGGTTTATTAAAGTTAATTATTTTTAACGCTTTATGTATTAAATTTCCAATTTTTATTCCTTTTTGTAAAGTAAAATCAATTTTATTCTTATTATTTAACTTTTCTTGTAAAAAATATTTGTTATTTTCACAGTATTCTTCTAAAGAATTATCATTAAATGATATTTTTTTATTGTATTTTTTTATTAAATTTGAATAACTAGTTATTATAAAATTTTTTCTTGATGTATTTAATATCGGTAGATTTTTTATTTCTTGTATAATATTATTTGATGTATTTTTTAATGTATTTTTTGTTTTTAAAAAACATAATCCATAAAAAATTTCTATTTCTGGTCGTTTATTGAATAATTTTTGAATATTTTTTTTGAAATTATTTGTTGTAATTTTTTTTCCTGAGGTGATTAAATAGCCAAGCCCGCTTTTATGAAAAGTAGTATATACATCGTTTTTTTTTTCCGCAATAGGAGCAATAGTAAAACTACAATGCAATATTGATCGTGTCATTGCAACATATAATAGTCTAATTTCTTCAGACATATTTTTTTGTAGTTGATTTTTTTGATTTAAATATCGTTTTTTTAAAAAAATATTTAAATCAGAAGAAGATCTATTCAAAGAATAAATTTTATTTTTTGAATAGCTTGATGAAAAAGGTATCCATATTAATGGAAATTCTAAACCTTTGGATTGATGAATACTGATAATTTTTAAAGAATTAGTATTAATATAATTTCTTGTAAAATAAAATAAATTATTAATTTGTTGTTTATTAATCATTTTGTCTTGTAACCAAGACAAAATCATATTTTTTTTATTTATTTGAGTATTTTTTTTGTCTATAATCTCACCGAGATGTAAATAGTTAGTAATTGATTCAGGTGTAATTAATATATTATTATTATGTATGTTTTTATTAATTAAATATTTAATTAAATTTAAAAATCCGCTTTTATTCCAAATTTTTAAATATTGATGTAGTAAGTTTAATATAATTATTTTTTTATTATTATTTATTTTTTGTAAAGAATAAATATCTGTAATATGAATTAATCTTGTTAATAATAATTTATTTAAATCTTTTTCTTTATTAATAGATAATAATGATTCTAATATTATTAGAATATCTTCAGCTTCTTGTGTATTAAAAATACTTTTTTGATTAGAGCAGTAATAAGAATCTATATATTTTTTTTTTAATGCATTTTCAATTATTAATGCTTCATTTTTGTTTCGTACTAAAATAGTAATATCCTGAATAGAAAGTAAGCGTTCTTTGTTTTGAATAAATATTTTAGCAGTATTTTGTTGAATTTGTTGCATTAAAAAATAAATGTCTTCAGCGCATTGTTTACTACTCCAATCATAATAATCCTGTAAACTAATTGAATCTATTTGATTATTAAAAAATATACGGAATGCAGGTTGTACAATGTTTTTTATTTTAAAAAACATTTTATAATTAATTTTAGGAGTTAATATTTTTTTATATGTAATATATTTATTTAAAAATGAATTTTTGTTTAAAGAAAAAACAAAATTAATATTTTTAGTAATTTCAGGTGATGAACGCCAGTTAGTATTTAAAAAATATTGTTGATGAATATCCTTTTTATATTTTTGATATAAACTAAGATTTGCACCTCTAAATTCGTATATTGTTTGTTTAGGATCACCTATTAAAATTATTGAAAGATTTTTTTGTTTATTATATATTTTAAAAAAAATATCATTTGATTTTTTATCAATATCTTGACATTCATCTATAATTGCTATAGGAAAAGAATTTCTAATAGTATTCATTAAACTGTAATTTTTTTTGATTACAATTTTTTTATAAATAAAATTAATTAAATCATCAAACTCAAATTGACTTTCATTAATTTTTATTTTTTTTATATTTTTTTTTATATTATTTACAGCATAAGATAAAAAATCTTTTTTAATTGAAAAATTATTTTTATTAAAATCAATAAATTTATGTAATAGAATCTTACATTCTTTTTCTTTTTTTAATGAATAACTTTTTAATAATATTAATTGTATATGCAATATTTCTTTGGGAATAAAATAGTCTTTTGTTTCATCATTAATCCAAGATAATATTTTATTAGATATAATATTATTTTTTTTATGTACTATTTTTTGAATTATTACCTTAATTTGATTAATTTTACCAGACAAATATTTTTTAAAATATTGAATTTTTTTAATTAAGGTAAAATGTTTATGAATTAATAACGCATTACTATTTTTCTTTGATAACTTAAAAAAGTTAGATGAATTCTGAATTAATGGATAAATTTTTAATAAAAGATCTTCAGGATTTTTACAATATGAATAAATTATTTTCATAATATCATAAGGTAACGTATAACAATATTGTCTCCAAAAATCGTAAGTAGCGTTTAAATATATTTTTTTTATATTATTTGTAATAGAAAAATTGTTTATTTGGTTAAATAAATAGTGATTTTCTTTAATAATTTTTAAAAAAAAAGAATGTATAGTGAATAAAGAGATGTTATGAAAGTGATTTTCTATTTTTTGTAAAAGATTAATAGTGTCTTGTGTATTATGAATATATTTAAAAAAATTTTTTATATATTTTTTTTTTGTTTTTTTTGTAATTAAAGCTTTTTTTAATTCATGAATAATATTAAAAATTTTTTTTTGTAATTCTAATACTGCTTGATTGGTATATGTTAATAATAAAATTTTTGAATAGATACTGTTATTGGGAATTTTATTTTTATTAATATTAATTTGTAAAATAATTCTGACATATATTAATGCTATACTAAACGTTTTTCCAGTTCCAGCAGAAGCTTCAATTAAGGTATAATTTTTAATTGGGCTATTTAGTATATTTAATTTTAATGGTATTATGTTTTTCATATTTTATTTTTATGATTTATTATTAATTTTCTTTATAGGTAACTTCCATATTTTATTTTTTAAAATTGGTAAAATCCATTTTTCTGTTGTCATATAGATTTTATCCCTGTTTTTTTGATTTAAATCTAATATAATTTTATTAATATAATTGTCTTTTTTTTCTCCTTTTATAAAATTGTTACCATTCCATGTTTGTAAACATTTTTTAAAAGCAACATTTATTTTTTTGTTTGATATTGTAAGTGAAGACTTATCAAAACAATTTGTTATCCATTCATAACCTGATTGTATCAAATACACGGGATCATTTAATCCTTCATAATACCCTTGAATATATTCAATAAGATATTTTTTTGCTTGGTTATAACTAATATTATAAAACCCATAAAAAGAATTTTGTGTTCCTATAATAAAACTATTATTTCTCCCTCCCAAATAGCAGTATATTATGTGGTATATCCATAATGATATTTGATCTACATATCTTAATAGTGATGGTTTCCACATTATTATTCCTGTATTTGTTCCTAAATAATACTTTCCAAATACATTAATATTATTAATATTAAAATTAACAGTTTTTTTTATCACGACATTGTCAATATTTAAAAAATTTTGGACTAATTGTTGTACAATTTTAATTTGTTGATTGAATAAAATATTACCTAGATGACCATGTGGAATAATTCCAGTTCTTTTATAAAAGATTAATAATTCTTTTGTATTTTTTTTTTTTAATATAAAACTAAAAATTTTTTTATTGATTTTATACTTATTTAAATGATCAATTGTGAATGGTTCAGATTCTATTATATTAGTTGCATAACTATTGAAATTAACATTAATAATTTTATTAAAATAAAATTTAATTGGATTTTTCCAAAAATTTATTAATGTTAGTATATTAATACTATTATTATTGAATATTTTGTTATCATTATTACAAATAGTTTTAATATTATTTTCTATTTTTTCTATGTTTTTACGTATTAACATATAATCATTAATATAATCAGTAATTAATACATCATTGTTATGAAATGTACATAATTTTTTAATAATGAATTGTTTGATTGTTTCTTTATTTTTTTTTATTTTTGTTTGTTGAGGAAAATTAATATTATTTGAAAGATAATCTATTATATGCATAATTAAAGGAGAAGCTGTAGACATTGATACATCATGAACATTACTATTAATAAAACTCAGGTATAAAAAATCTTTACTTGCAGTAATTATGTTTAAGAAACGTTTCTTTTCTTTATTATTAGAACATATATCTGATATGTTTAAATTATATTGTGTTAAATCTAATTTATTTTGAATTATTGGATGTAAGATATCAGAATTATATCCTAGTATTCCGATCATTTTAAACGGTATATTTTCAAAATAGTTAAAATCAGAAAAAATTATTGAATTAGAAAAAAGATTTTTTTTAGGTAATCTATTTTTAAATTGACGTTTAAATTCTGCATATATTATTTTAATGCTTATTTTTTTTTTATATTCTTTTTGTATTATTTCTGGAAAAATTTTTTTCCATTTTATTTTAATATTATTAATTATTTGATTGATATCATAATCATTTGTATTAAAAAATTGGTCTATAATTAAATCACATATTTTGTTCCATGATTTTAATGGTTTTGACGTTAAAAGCTTTTTTCTCCATTGATTAACAAGACATATAAATTCTGTAAACACACTAATTATATGCATGAAATCATATGTATGATAAATAGACGGAAGAATATTTTTCCATGGTTTACTTGTTTTGTGCACTGATGTTCCTAGCAACATCCTTTTAATTCCATGTTTCCATGTATTTTCAACATTACATTTTTCCATTTTTAAATCAATAAAATGATTTTTATCATACCCCCATTTAATATTGATTTTTTTACTCCATTTTTTAAATAACATTATTTCTTCAGTTTTTAAAGAAAATTTTGTATGAATAAATTTAAATTGTATCATTTCAAATATTTCTTTTAATGTAATTCTACTATTATTTAATAATAAAATTTTTTTAAAAAATTTAATTATTGAGTCATTTATTTTTTGTTTTTTTGTAATAATGATGAAAGGTATATATTTTTTTTTATCATAGGAATTAAATATTGATGTAATATATGGTTTATATTCATCGATATTTTTTACAAAAATTAAGATATCTTGCGGATTTAATTTATTATTTTTTTTAATCTTATATAATATTTCTTTAAAAACTACTTCTACTTCTTTTCTAATGTTAATGCAGGAATGAATTGATACTGATTGATCGTTATATATAAAATCAAATTTTTTTTCTTTTTTTGTATGATAAAAGATATCATTTTTTAAAATTTCATTTTTTAAAAAATTAAGCAAATTATTATTTTTAAATGTTGTAAGTTTAAAATATTTTTTTTGGATATTATTATTAATAATTTTTTCGAAATAAAAAAAATAGTTATTCCAATCATTAGATTTTATTTTTTTTTTTTTATTATTATGAGCAATATTTTTAATCGGTATTAAATTTTTTTTATATATTAAATTATAAATATGTATATTTACATAAAAAATAAAAATTTTTGAATATAAACTTAATATTTTTATTATATTGATATAAAAAGGAGATAAACAACAGATATCATATATAAAAATTCTTTTCGGAATAATTTTTTTATTTGTTTTGAACAGATATCGTATTTTTTTAAAAATAAATTTCAATATGTTATAATTTTTATTATTTATTTTTTTTATATTTAGATTATTAAAAATAATTTTATTCCATATTTTTTTTTGCCATGTATATTGATTATTTAAAAAATGTAATTTTTTTTCTAAAAACCATTCTGTATTCCAATTACTATGATGTAAAAAATATTTTTTTAATAATACAGACATTGATACAGCAATTTCGTATTTTTTCAATGCTGTATTATTATTGCGTAATGATTGAGGAAAACAATCTAAGTCATTAATTTGCATAATCTTCCATATTAAACAGGAAGAATATAATTGAAAGTAAAAATGATTTTTTGGTAATATTTTTTTTAAAAATTTATAAAAAAATTTTTCTATGTTTTGAATATAATAATTCGCGCATATGCTATTTTTTTTTGCAAAATTGATTTTTAACCATTGAGAAAGAAAAATATTCTTATTAATTAAAAATATTTCAGGCTCAAAAAAATCGTTATTTTTTTTTTTAATAATTTTACAATTTGTTTCAAATAATTGTTCTAATTGATTAAATTCATATATTTTTAACATAAATAATATTTTTTTAAATTTAATTAAATTGTTCTGGTTTTCCTTTATAAAATCGAATATCCATCTGAGGAAATGGAATATTAATGTTATTTTGATCTAATGCTTTTTTGAATTGTAACATTAAATCCCAGTATACTGTATTTAGTTCTTCTGTTTTACTCCAGCATCTTACAACAAAATTTATTGAACAAGGACCAAATTCACTTAAACCTACAGTCATATCTCTATTTTTAATTACTCGATCTTCATTTTGTAGTACTTCTTGAAGCACTTTAATTACTAAGTCTATATCACTTTGATAAGAGACATTAATTGCAAATTCATTTCTTCGCGCTGGTTCTCTAGAATAATTTATAATATTTCCCGAAATAATTTTTCCATTAGGCACAACGATAATCTTACCATCTAATGTTTTTAGAGTGGTGTAGAATATATGAATACTCATTACTGTACCTGAAACACCTCCTAAGTCTATGTATTCTCCTGTTTTTAATGGTCGTAATGTTACTAACATCACGCCTGCTGCAAAATTAGATAAAGATCCTTGTAAAGCCAAACCAATTGCCATACCTGCTGCTCCAAGTATTGCAATTACAGAATTAGTTTGTACTCCTAAACACCCTAAAGTAATAATTAATGTAATAGTGATAATTACATATTTAGATAAAGTAGAAACAAATCCGGTTATAGTGCTATCAATTTGTTTATCAGAAAAAATATTATTAATGCCTTCTGAACAAGATCCGGATAAAAAACTTCCAGTAATTAAAACAGTCATTGCGGTAGTAAAGTGTACAAAATAACTTAAAACAACAGACTGATTTTTACTAAACCAACTACTTATAAATCCAATGTCTTCTACAATATTAAGTTCTTCCATTGTTCTTCCTATTGTGTAAGTATAATAAAATTATTAATTAATTATTATTAATTTATTAAATAATAAATATTTAAAATATTTATATTTATAATGTATTAAAAGAATTAAAATCTTTAAAAGATTGAATTAAGCGTTTTTTTATAGATTGTTGAGAATAGGTAATCCACGATCTAGGATCGTAGTATTTTTTATTAGGTATATCTTGTCCTTTTTTATTACCTAATTGACTATGCAAATAATCCTGATTTTTTTTATAAAATTGTAATACACCTGACCAAGAAGCCCATTGTATGTCAGTATCAATATTTATTTTAACAACTCCGTAAGAAATAGATTTTTTAATATCATCATGATAAGATCCAGAACTTCCATGAAAAACAAAATCAATTGGATTTTTCTTTAAATGATGTTTTTGACTAATATATAATTGAGATTTTTTTAATATTTCTGGTTTCAAACAAATGCTACCTGTTTTATAAACACCATGAACATTTCCAAATGCTGCTGCGATAGTAAAGTTATTACTTATAGAGATAAGATTTTCATAAGCATAATTCACTTCTTCAGGAGAAGTATATAGCAATTCTTTATTCATAGATGTATTATCTATACCATCTTCTTCTCCACCAGTACAACCTAGTTCTATTTCAAGTAACATGTCTATTTTGGACATTTTTTTAATGTATTTTTTACATACAGATATGTTATCTTTTATCTTTTCTTTGGATAAATCAATCATATGTGAAGAAAAAAGAGGTTTACCCGTTTTTTGAAATTTTTTATTTCCTTCTATGATTAAATGATCGATCCAAGGTAAAATTTCTTTATGACAATGATCGGTATGTAATATCACTGGTATTTTATAATGACTAGCTAAATGGTTAACGTATTCTGCGGCTGCTATTGCTCCTGTAATAGAATTTTTATGTTCATTATGATGATAAATATTATTAATCTTATTTCCAGCCATAAAACCAGCTCCGCTGTATGAAAATTGAATGATTACAGGAGATTGAGCTTCATATGCTGCAGACAATACAGCGTTAATAGAATCAGTTCCTATACAGTTAACAGCTGGTATAGCAAATTTATTTTTTTTTGCTAAATAAAAAATTTTTTTTATATCTTTTCCAAAAATTATGCCAGGATTTATATGTTTTAGAATATTACTCATATCAATTATTTTCCTATTTTTATGTTTGTAAAAAAAACAATTAATAACAATTTTAATTAGTTTATTTTAAAATATCGATGCATGGTAAAGTTTTTTTTTCTAAAAATTTTAAAAACGATCCACCTCCAGTTGATATATAAGATATATTTTTTTTAACTTGAAATTTTTCAATTGCATTAATAGTATCACCTCCTCCAGCTATCGAAAAACCTGCGCTTTTAGATACAGCTTTAGCTAAAGCTTTTGTTCCATGAGAAAAATTAGGAAATTCAAATACACCCAAAGGTCCATTCCAAAGAATTGTTTTTGCGTTGAGAATTATTTTAGTTATGTTTTTTTCTGATTGTATTCCGATATCCATAATTTCTTCGTTAAGATTAATATCATCGATATTTTTTAATATTGCAACAGAATCTTTATTAAAGCTAGTGCTGACACGTGAATCGATTGGAATAATGATTTTATTTGTCATTAAAATTTTTTTCGCTTCTGTAATATATTCTTTTTCACAAAGTGATTTTCCTACTTCATTATTAACAGCGATAAATGTATTGGCTATACCACCTCCTACAATAATTGTATCTGCAATATTTTTTAGAGAATGTAAAATATTAAATTTGGTAGAAATTTTTGCGCCTCCTACAATAGCAACCATAGGTCTTTTTGGGTTTGTTAAAGCTTTTTCTAAAATATTAATTTCATTAATTAATAAAGGACCGGCACATTTTATTCGTGCAAACATAGCTACTCCATATGTTGAAGAATGTATTCTATGAGCACTTCCAAAAGCATCCATAACAAAAATATCACATAAATTAGCATATAACTTTGATAATGATGTGCTATTTTTTGTTTCCCCTTTATTAAATCTTACATTTTCTAATAAACAAATCTCTCCATTATCGAGATGATTAACATCATCAAAATTATCTGTAAAACGTAATTTTAGTTCACTTAGTTGGTTTTGTAGTTCTTGAAAAACTGGCCATAATGAAAATTTTTTTTCGTATTGTTCTTTTTTTGGTTGACCTAAATGAGACATTAAAATAACTTTTGCATTTTTTTGTGAAGCCATTCGTATAGTAGGTAATACTGATTTTATACGAGCATTAGAAGTTATTTTTCCATTATGAATTGGAACATTTAAATCTAATCGAATTAATACTCGTTTATTATTTAAATTTAATTCATTCATTGTTAGCATAATAGTTGTTTACCTGTGATAAAGTTTTTATAAATTTTAATGTATCATATTTAATATTTTAAAAAAATAATATTTTTTTAAAATCAATATAAAGCATTAAATTTTAAAAAAAATAATTTATTTTTTTAGAAATTAAACCAATTTTGTATTCCATCTAAAAACATTTGAGTTGCTAGCATAATTAAAATTAATCCCATTAATCTCTCTAAAGCAATTATACTTCCTGGTCCCATCATTTTTAAAAATATTTCAGATAGCAATAATACAATTACTGTAAAAGTCCAAGCTACTAATAAAGCAATAATTAAATATAAAGTATTATAGTGGTTTTGATGAGCTAACAGCATTAAAGTAGCTAATAAAGACGGCCCTGCTACTAATGGTACTGCTAATGGAACAAGGAATGGCTCTTCTTTTATAATTTCGTTTTTTTTTATTTCTTCTGATGGAAAAATCATTTTTATAGCTATTAGAAATAAAATTAATCCTCCTGATATAGATACTGTTTCTGTTTTTAAATTTAAAATATTAAGTATTCTTTCTCCTGCAAATAAAAATAAAAACATTATAATTAAAGCTAAAAACATTTCTCTTATTAAAATAAAACGTTGTCTTTTAGGATGAAAATGTTTTAATGTGGACATAAAAACTGGTAAATTACCTAAAGGATCCATAATTAGAATTAATAATATAGTATTAGAAATTATTTCTTTCATCACGATTTCCTATAATTTTATAATTGACAATATGTCTATTAGATTATTAGTATATTTACTATAATTAGTATTTAATAAATTTTTATATTTTTAAATAAT
The DNA here is from genome assembly GCF_964059005.1 of Buchnera aphidicola (Thelaxes suberi). NCBI lineage: Bacteria > Pseudomonadati > Pseudomonadota > Gammaproteobacteria > Enterobacterales > Erwiniaceae > Buchnera > Buchnera aphidicola. Next base: position 400,200 of record NZ_OZ060389.1, on the reverse strand, counting down.
AACATGATAAAAATGTTTTTATTTTAAAATTAACTTTTTATTTAGTACGTGTTTTGTACATTACAATGATTTTTTTTATTAACATGAATTTTAAAATTTTTTTAATAATTTTAAAAATTATTTGATGAGATATATTATTAATAATTTTTTTTACAAAAAATGTTTTTAATATTTAATAATAGTATAAAAAAAGGATCTATTACATGAAACAATCTGTTGGATTTATTGGATGGAGAGGTATGGTAGGATCTGTTTTATTAAATCGTATGTATGAAGAGAAGGATTTAGAAAAGATAAAACCAGTTTTTTTTTCAACTTCTCAATCCGGTAAAAAAGTTTCATTATTAAATGTATTGGAAAATCAAGTTTTACAAGACGCATATTCTTTAGATCATTTAAAAGAAATGAATATTATAATAAGTTGTCAAGGAGGATCTTATACAGAAAAAATGTACTTTGATTTAAGAAAATCAGGATGGAAAGGTTTTTGGATTGATGCTGCTTCTACTTTAAGAATGCATACTGATTCTGTAATAGTTTTAGATCCAATTAACAAGGATTATATTATTCAGTCTATTAATTGTGGTATCAAAACTTTTGTTGGTGGTAATTGTACTGTTAGCTTAATGTTATTAGCATTAGGAGGATTATTTAAAGAGAATTTAATAGACTCGATTAATGTTTCAACATATCAAGCTGCTTCTGGAGCAGGATCTAAATATATATTAGAAATGCTCCATCAGATGAAAACAGTATCTGATTTTATTCAAAAGGATTTATTAAATACATCTTTGTCTATATTGGATATAGAAAAAAAAGTTACACATATTACTAAAAGTAACACTTTTCCCAGAGAAAATTTTAAAGTTCCATTGATAGGAAGTTTAATTCCGTGGATTGATATTCCAATGGAACATGGTCAAACTCGAGAAGAATGGAAAATAGGAGTAGAAACAAATAAAATATTAAATACTTCTGTATTTATACCAATTGATGGGATATGTGTGCGAATAGGAGTTTTAAGATGTCACAGTCAATCTTTTACGATAAAATTAAAAAAAAATATTACTATAAAAAATATAGAAGAAATATTGTTAAATAACAATAAGTGGATTCAAATTATTAGAAATAATGAAAAAAATAGTAAGAAATATTTATCTCCTGTTCATGTTTCTGGAACTTTATTTATTCCTACTGGAAGAATAAGAAAATTAAGCATTAGCAATAAACATATTTCTATTTTTTCTGTAGGAGATCAATTATTATGGGGGGCTGCGGAACCCTTAAGACGTATGTTAAAATTATTAATATAATTTACATATATTATATCTTTAACAAAATATTAGCTTAGTATTTTGTTAATTTTATTTTTTTATTAAATATTGTAAAAAATTATTTTTTTCTAATAAATAAATAATTTTATAATCCATACAATTACAAAAAAATAAAATTTCTCTTTTACTATATATATCATCAGATAAAACAAGTAATTTTTCTTTTTTTTTCATTGCTCTTAATACAAATTTTAATTTTATAATTGGCATAGGGCATTTTAAACTAATTAAATTTAAAAAAATAGTATAATTGATAAAATTTTTATTGTTATTCATTATTTGTAATTATAATTTTATTATTTATATTAAAACGAGAATTTATGTATAATTTATTTTTTTTTATGTAATCATTAACAGATTTTGGTATTAAATGCGAATATTTTTTTCTAATTTTAATATTTTTTCTAATTTTTGTAGAAGATATATTGATAATCGTATTTTTAAAAAAAAATATATGTCCTTGTGGTTGTTGTTGTAAAAAATTTATATTTTTTACAGTATTATTAGTAATGAAGGTATTAATTTCATTATCTATTGTTTTTACTTGTTCATTATTTCTTTGTAATACAATAATATGACTAAATTTTAATATTTTGTTCCATTGATTCCATTTTTTAAAATTAATTAAGTTATCATTTCCTATAATAAGAGCTATAGGAAGTGTATAACCAATTTGTTTACGTATTTTTTTTAATGTATTAATGCTATAATGTTTATTATTATTCTGATTTATTTCAGTGTAATTAATTTCAATATGTGGAATGTCTAATATTGCTAATTTTATCATATTTATGCGATGTAATATTGGGGTAATAATATGGTTTTTATGAGGTGGGTTTTCATTAGGTAATAAAAATAATTTTTTTAATGAAAGTTTTTTAATTATTTCTTTTGATAACAAAATATGACCGTAATGAATTGGATCAAAAGTTCCGCCTAAAATTGCATATAATTTATTCATAATTTAACGTTTAATTTAAAAATAAAAATTTTTTTATAAACACAGGAAATATTAAATTTAATTTAAGTATAAAATAATACGCTGTAAAGCATCCCAAGTATATTTTTTTTTATTTCGTTTTTCTGATATTTCTGCAATATACAACAAATTTATAATTTTTAATAAATTATTTATATCGTTATGCTTGAGTACTCGGAAAAATTCTTGATGTCTTATTTTCCATATTTTTTTTTGCAACAAAAAATTACTATTAATTATATTTTTTTGTTTCATTTCAAATAAAATTAATAAATCTTTTTGTAAATTACGAATAATATATAATGGATAAAAATTATTATTATTTAATTTTTTTAAAAGATTAAAACTATCTATTTTATTGCCTTTAAATAAACAATCTATCCATTCAAAAGCGTTTGATTCAATATTTTCTTGAGTTATTTTTTTTAAGTTAAAATATGTAATTTTTTGCTGTTTTTGAAAATATACTAAAAAAATAATTTCTAAGTGTTTTTTTAAAAATAATAGATTTCCTTTATAAGCATAATACAAAAAATTTTTTGCTGTTTTTGTAATTATTTTTTCGTTTTTTTTAGCAATATAATCTAACCATTTTAATGTTTTTACTTGATTAAAAGTATTACAATTAATAATTATACCATTTATTTGATCCTTATCTTGTATCCATATATTTTTTATTCCTATATTACTAATTGAAGAATACGCGATTAAAATATTGTTTTTATTTATGTAACAGAAAATTTTTTTTATTTTTTCATGTTCTTTATGAGAATAAGAATAAACATGAATATCAATCATTATTATTTTAACTTTATTAAAAAAGTCATCTTCTTGTAATTTTTCTAATACTTTATCTAGATCTTTTGTTTGTTTATAAGAAATACATAATTTTTTGGTAAAATAATATTTTTTATATTTTTTTAAAATATGTTGCTTACATTCATATGTTAAAAATTTATTATTTCCAAATATAAAATAATAAAAATATTTTTTTTTTTCAAAAGAAAAATTTTGTATATCAGAATATTCAATATTTTTCATTAATATTTTTACCTGTTTACTATTAAAGTATTTAATTAGATGTATATAAAATTAATTGTTGATATTTTATCACGTTTCTGTATGTATTTTATATACAATAAAATATTATTTTTTTATAACTATATTAAATATTTTATCTCTAATAAAGACAATTTTATTTATTTTTTTTTCTTTTAAATATATTTTTAATTTAGGGTTATTTTGTAATTCTTTCAAAATTTCATTTTTTGAAAGATTTGTTGTTAATTTTAATTCAGCTTTTTTTTTACCATTAATTTGAATAACTAGTATTGATGATTTAATAATATATTTAGTATTATAACGAGGCCATTGTTCAAAATCTATATTTTTTGATTGCGTTTGTGTTAAAAATTTTTCCCACATAACAAAACAAATATGGGGGGTAAATGGATATAACATTTTAACTATATTAGTTAAACATAGATATTTTATTGATAGACTATACTTACTATTAATATTAAAAGATTCTATTTTTTTTACTAAAACCATAATACTAGAAATAGTAGTATTAAAACATTTCGAATTATGCATATTTTCAGATACTTTCATAATAGTAAGATGCATATCTGATAATAATTCTTTTTCATATAAAGTAAGTTGATTATATTTTAATTCATATAATTTTATTTTTAAATTTTGATTTAAATAAACTAATTTCCAAAGTCTATTTAAAAATCGAAAAATGCCTTGTACTCCATTTTCTTTCCATTCTAATGCGTTTTCTACAGGTGATGCAAACATCATAAATAATCGTATTGTATCGGCTCCATATTTTTTAATCATTAACGCAGGATCAACACCATTATTTTTTGATTTTGACATTTTTGTTTTACCGATATATTTTACTTCAATATTATTTTTTTTAAGTACGTATTTTGTTTGTAATTCATTACATTGTATTTTTTTTACCTTGTTAAAGTGAACCCAGTGTTTTCTTTTATTTGTATCAATATAGTAAAAAGTATCAGATAGTACCATACCTTGGCATATTAATTTTTTTACTGGTTCATTACATTGTATTAATTTGAAATCACGTAATAATTTATGAAAAAAACGAAAATATAATAAATGCATGGTTGCATGTTCTATTCCTCCAATATATTGATCTACAGGCAACCAATATTGTACTGCTTCAGAATCGACCATATTTTTTTCAAAATGAGGGTTAGTATATCTTATATAGTACCAAGAAGATTCCATAAATGTATCGAAAGTATCAGTTTCTCTTTTTGCTTTCACTCCATTAATTTCAATATTTATCCATGATTTATTTTCTTTAAGTAAATTAAAGCTATTATTTTCTTCAAATCTATCGTCATAAGGTAGTAAAACAGGTAGTTGATTTTCAGGAATAGTTATTTTTTCACCTGTATTTGTAGTTGCAATTGGAATTGGAGTTCCCCAATATCTTTGTCTAGAAATATTCCAATCTTTAATTCTAAAAAAAGTTTTCTTTTTAGCGATTTTTTTTTCTAATAAAATTTTTATTGCATTTTCATTATTTTTGGTACATGTTAAACTATCTGAATTTTTATCATTATTAAATAGACTTTTTTTAGATACAATATTATGATTTATATTTATTTCATTTCCTTTGCTTAAAACCGTATTTGTTTTAATACTTATGTTATTTTTTAAAGCAAATAAATAATCAATTTTACTATAATTATCATTAGGAACAGACATTACAGCTCCGGTTCCGAAATCTTGTTTAACAAAATTTGCTATCCATATAGGTATTTTTTTATTTGTTATTGGGTGTATTGCAAAAATATTAGTGTTTAAACCTATGTAGTTATGTTCTTCTTTTGTAGATTTTAAAATATTAATTTTTTTAATTTTTTTTAAAAATTTGTTAATAAAATCGTGTTTTTTAGATATTTTTTTAATAAAATTATGCAAAGGTGATAATGAAAGAAATGTTACTTCCATTATAGTTTCGGGTTTTGTAGTAAATATTTTAATTTTTTCATTATTGTAATCTTCTATGTTAAATAAAATTTCTATACCTTGAGATTTACCAATCCATTTTTCTTGCATACGAATTACTTTTTTAGGCCATTCATGTAGATTTTTTAATTCGTTTAGTAGCTCTTCTGCATAATTAGTAATTTTTAAAAACCATTGGGATATATATTTTTTAGATACAGTATTTTGACAACGCCAACATGTTCCATTAATGACTTGTTCATTTGCCAATACCGTTTGGTCATAAGAACACCAAAAGACTTCTTCTTTTTTTTTATAAACAAGTTTTTTTTTATATAGTTGTATAAAAAACCACTGTTCCCATTTATAGTATTTTGGATCGGAAGTATTGATTTCTTTATTCCAATCATAACTATATCCTAATGAACACAACTGTTTCTTCATTAATTGAATATTTTTTTGAGTCCATTGTTGGGGATCAAGTTTATGCTTGATTGCAGCTTCTTCAGCTGGTAAACCAAAAGCATCCCAACCTATAGGATGCAATACATTTTTTCCTATCATTCTTTGATAACGAGCTATAACATCACTAATAGTATAATTTCGAACATGTCCCATATGTAAATTGCCTGAAGGATAAGGCAGCATGGATAAACAGTAATATTTTTTTTTATTATTATTTATCTGAGTATTGAATATTTTACTGTTTATCCAGTATTTTTGAACATATTTTTCTATTTTTTTATAATTATATACTTCTTCTATCATTTTTAATTTTTATCTATTTGAATAATGGTTATTTTAATTTATGTAATTTTAAAAATTAAATAAATTTTTATAAATCAATTTATTGATATAAAATTTTTAATATTATTATTAACAAATTGGGTTTTTTAAAGATTTTTTATTATATTTGTATTTGTTTCTTTGTTTTTATTTATTTTTAGTTGTAATTGTACAATTCTTCGACTATTTACTTTTATTACCTTAAATTGAAATTGATTAATATTAATAATTTCGTTTTTTTTTGGTATTCTTCCAAAAGCTTGCATAATAAATCCTCCTACAGTATCTACTTTATGATTACCAAAACATGTTTTAAATTTTTCATTAAATTCTTTTGTTTCAGTTAGCGCGCTTATAGAAAAAGTGTTATTATCGATAGGTTGAATGTTTATCTCATTTTTTCTATCGTATTCATCTTCGATTTCTCCTACTATTAATTCTAAAACATCTTCTATGGTAATCAAACCGGATAAAGTTCCAAATTCATCTATAACTATTGCTATATGAAATCTTCTTAATCGAAATTCTTTAAGCATACTATCAACATTTTTACTTTCTGGAACAATAACAGCAGGTCTTAAGATTTTCTTTATTGAAAATGTTTCAGATTTATTTTTTATAAATGGAAGCAAATCTTTTGCCATTAAAAAGCCTTTTACATCATTTTTTTCTGCGTTCATGACTGGAAATCTTGAATGAGCAGATTGGATGATAATATCTAAGCATTGTTGAAGATTATGATTAATATCTAATGTAATCATTTGTGAACGCGGAATCATAATTTCTTTAACTTTCTGTTTAGTAATGCTCATAATTCCTGTTAACATATTTTTTATAGTTGGGTCTATTAATTCTTTTTTTTCAGAATTATGTATTACATACAATACATCTTTTTTATTTTTTGGTTTTTTATTAAAAAATTTTTCTTTTAAAAAAGAAAAAAAACCCTTTTTATTAGATTCTTTATTCTCATATTCTGCATGATCATTGCTCATTGTGGTTTTATTTTTTATCCTTTTATTATAATTAAGAATTAATGATTTTAACTATATGATTAAATATGTTCATTTAAATATAATTTTATTATTTATAAGGATTTTTATATCCTAAATCAATCATTATTTTACTTTCGATATTTTTCATTTTTTTATGATTTATTTCATTATCATGAGTATATCCGATTAAATGTAATATTCCATGAATACTTATGTGAGCCCAATGCGATAATATCGTTACATTCAATTTTTTTGATTCCTCAAAAATAATTTCGCTACATAGTACTAAATCCCCAATAAATGTTTCATTATAATTTAATTCAATATTATAAGGGAAGGAAAGAACGTTTGTTGGTTTATTAATCTTCCTATATTTTAAATTTAATTTTTGAATTTCACGTTTATTAACTATACGAACTGTAATAAAAAAATTTTTATTTTCTAAAAAAATTTTTTTTATCCATTGCACAAATTTTTTTTTAGAGGGAATATAACAACATGAAGAATTTACAATTTGTAGTGTAAGAATAATCATAATGTTTTTTAAACTTATTTGGTACTATTTTTTTGTGTATATATTGTGATAATTAATTAATTATTTCACCTTCTAGATTATAACAACTTATTTTTTTTATTTTAATGGGAACTATTTTTCCAATCATATTATAAAAACCATGAAAATGAACAGTTCTATTATTTTCTGTATATCCACATAATTTTGTTTTATCTTTTTTAGAAGGCCCATGCACTAATACCATTTGAATAGTATCAAGCATTTTATTACTCCAATATAATGTTTGTTTATTAATTTGTTGCTGTAATATAAAAAGCCGTTTCTTTTTTTCTTGAATATCAATTAAATCATGTAATTTTGATGCTGGAGTTCCAGGTCTAGGAGAATATAAGAAACTAAAACTCATATCAAAATTAATATCTTGAATAAAATTTATTGTTTCTTCAAAATCTTGATTTGTTTCTCCAGGAAAACCAATGATAAAATCAGAGCTTATTTGAATATTATTTCTTGCTTTGATAAGCTTGCTGATTATTTTTTTATATTCATTAATATTATATCTTCTTTTCATCATTTTTAATATACGATTTGAACCACTTTGTACTGGTAAATGTAAAAAACTAACAATTTTTTTTATATCCCGATAAGTTTCTATTAATTCATCAGTCATATCAGTTGGGTAACTAGTAATAAATCGAATACGTTTTATATTATTTATTTTAGCAATTAATCTTAATAATTTTGCAAAATTTATAATTTTATTGTCAGATACATAATATTTATAAGCATTAACATTTTGACCTAGTAAAATCACTTCTTTGGATCCTGTTTGACTTGCTTCATTAATTTCTTTCAAAATATCTTTGTAAGGACGATTAATTTCTTTTCCTCTTGTATAAGGAACTATACAAAAAGAACAAAATTTATTACATCCTTCCATTATTGAAACTAATTTAGTAATTGGAGAAATATGCTGTGGTTGAATAAAATCAAATTTTTTTATTTCTTTACAATTTATATCAATAATTAATTTGTTTGTATAATTATAAATCATATTTGGTAGTCTATGTAAAGTTTTAGGCCCAAAAATAATATTTACATAATTTGCTCTTTTATAGATATTCACTCCTTCTTGTTGTGCAACACATCCTCCGACAGCAATGATTAGGTATGGTTTTTTTTTTTTTAATTTTTTCCATCTACCTAATTGGTCAAAAACTTTTTCTTGTGATTTATTACGTATAGAACATGTATTCAAAATTAAAATGTCAGCTTCTTTTTCTGATGTTGTAAGCACAAAATTGTTATTTTGATGCAGTAAATTAATAATAATAGAGGAGTCGTATTCATTCATTTGACATCCCCATGTTTTTATAAAAAATTTTTTCATTTTTTTTGTTTTTCTTTTTTTTATGTAATTTTTTTAACTATCTATGACTATTTTTTATTTTTTAAACAAAAAATTTTTATTAAGATACAAAAACCTAATATTATCATAGGTAAAGATAACATTTGACCTGCAGTAATTTCTAATGAATTAAAATATATAATATAATCAGGATCTCGAAAATATTCCATAATTATTCGAAAAATACCATAAAATATTAAAAAACATGAGGAAATAAAACCATATGGTGTTTTTATTTTTTTTAATAAATTTAATATTAATAATAATATTATTCCTTCAAAAAAGAATTCATATAATTGAGAAGGATGACGAGGTAACGAATGCCATTTATTCATAATATTTTGAAAAATAGGATGACTTTTTATAAATATTAGGTCTGCATTATGTGATTGAGGAAAAAGCACAGCAAAAGGGGTATGATTTGTAACTTTTCCCCATAATTCTCCATTAATAAAATTGCCTATTCTACCGTTAGCAATTCCATAAGGAGCTAATGGAGCAATAAAATCAGTAATTGCAAAAAATTTTTTATTGTATTTTTTAGAAAAATAGAATAAAGAAATAATTATTCCTATTAACGCTCCATGAAATGACATGCCTCCTTCCCATATCTTTAAAATAGACCAATAATTTTTATAAAAATAATCATTATCATAAAAAATAACATGTCCTAATCTCCCTCCTATTAACAATCCAATAAAACCGATATTAAAAAGTGAATCTATTTCTTTTTTTTTTAGTATTTTTGTTCGGTATGCTATACATTTACTAATGTATAAAGTAAATAAAAAACTAATAACATACATCACTCCATACCAATAAATTTTTATAGAACCAATAGAAAAAAAGACAGGATTAATATTATGAAAAAATAAGTATTTAATGTTCATTTTTTTATATCTTTTTTTTTTTTTTTTTTTTTTTTTTGAAATAATTAATGTAAAAATTTAGAAATATTTTAATTAAATTTAAAATTAAAATTTTATTTAAAACAATATATTAATTAATTAATTATATTTTTTGTTCGAGCTGAATTAAATCTTCAATTTTTTGTGGTCTTCTTATTTGTTTGAATTTTTTTTCTGTAAATAAAAATTCAGATATTAATGGTCGGCTATTATAATTAGATGACATTGAAGATCCATATGCTCCTACTTGATGAAATATTAAATAATCTCCAACATGAATTTTAGGTAATTTTCTAGACATAATATTACCATTATTATCTTGAGTAAAAATATCTCCAGATTCACATAATGGCCCCCCAATAACTGTATCATATAAATTTTCTTGATTAATTTTTCTATTATCACCTGCTATAATAGAAATATAATGATAGCTTCCATACATTACAGGCCTCATTAAGTCATTAAATCCTGCATCAGTTAGTACAAATTTAAATAAATTAGTTTTTTTAATCGAATAAACTTGACATACAAGAATTCCTGATTCTGCTACTAAAAATCTTCCAGGCTCTATTTCCAGAGTAATTGAATGTCCTAAACGTTTTTCTATTTTTTTTTTTGTTTCATTCCATTCTTGGAAATAATTATTTATATCTATTTCTTTTTCATTTGTTTTATAGGGAATAGATAATCCTCCTCCTGCAGATATGTATTGAATATTTTGATTTAAAGTGCATATTTGATGAAACATAGAATTACATACTTTTTTTAAATGTTTATAATTTACTCCAGAACCTATATGCATATGAATACCAACTAATTCAAAATTATATTTCTTTATAATATCTAATGTTTGTTCAGGAAATAAAATACCATGTTTACTATTATCTCCTCCTGTATTTGTTTTCTTATTATGACCATATCCAAATCCTGGATTGATTCTAATCCATATTTTATGATTAGGAGAACATTTTCCTAACTGATGTAGCATGTCAATAGACCCAATATTAACAGGTATATTGAGTTTTGTAACAAGTGATAAGGTTTTTTTATCTATAATATCGGAAGTAAAAATAATATCGTTGTTATTAGGAATAAATCCTGCTAATATTGCCCTTTTAATTTCTCCATAAGAAACAGCATCAACTTTGACATCATTTTGCTTCATTATATTTAGTATATGTATATTGGAACAAGCTTTTTGAGCAAATCGAATAGTATCAAATTTTTTTAATAATTGAATTTTTTTTATAATAATATTGTGATCATATACCCAAAAAGGAGTATCATTATTATTAATAAAATTTAATAATTCACAAGAAGAAAAAGAATATTTATAATTTTGTGTTAAATTATGCATAATTTCCTTATATATTTTTTATATGAATTGCTTTTGTAATCTATAAATTACTTATCTTTAATTTATTTAAAATATAATATGAATTATATTATTTAAAACTAAGTTAGTTAATTTATTCAGATTTTTTTAATGTAGGGAATAATATTACATCACGAATGTTTATTTTATTAGTTAATAACATGACAAATCGATCAATTCCTATACCTAATCCTGATGTAGGAGGTAATCCATATTCTAATGCTGTAATATATTCTTGATCATAAAAAAATTTTGCATTTTCGTCTTTAAAATTTTTTATTTTTAATTGTGACTCGAATCTTTTTTTTTGGTCTTCATAGTCATTTAATTCTGAAAAACCATTTGCTATTTCCATTCCTCCAATAAATAATTCAAATCGATCAGTTAAATGATTGTTACTATCAGATTTTCTTGCTAATGGAGATATATCTATAGGATATTCTGTAATAAATGTAGGATTAATAATTTTTTTTTCAGTATCAACTTCGAATAATTTTGATTGTATTTTTTCTAATGTCCATTCTTTTTTTACTTTTATTTCAAATCGATTTAGAATGTTTGTTAATGTTACATAATTAGTTAAATCTTGCAATGTTATTTGAGAATTAAATTTAATAATTGCGTTTTTCATTGTTAAAACTTCAAAATTTTTACTTATATCAAAATTATTATTATTAAATGTAATAATATTATTTTTTAATACTTTTAAAGTAACATATTTAAATAATTTTTCTATTAATATCATCATATCTTTATATGATGTATAAGTTTGATATATTTCAATCATTGTAAATTCAGGATTATGTTTGCTTGAAACTCCTTCATTTCTAAAATTTCTATTCATTTCAAAAATTTTATTAAAACCTCCGATAATTAATTTTTTTAAATATAATTCTGGAGATATTCTTAAATACATTTTAGAATTTAAATTATTATGATGCGTAGTAAATGGACGAGCATTAGCACCTCCGGGAATATTGTGTAACATAGGAGTTTCTACTTCTAAAAATTTATTTTTTATCATAAATTTACGAATTAATTCAATTATTTTAAATCTTTTTTCGAATATTCTAAATTGTGTTGCACTTGATATTAGATCAATATATCTTTTTCGATATTTTATCTCTTTATTAATTAAACCATGGAATTTATCTGGTAATGGATGTATCGATTTATTTAAAAGAATTAAATGTGTGCATCGTACGGTTAATTCATCTGTTTTTGTTTTAAATAATTGTCCTTGTATTCCAATAAAATCTCCTATATCAAGATTATATATGTGTTCTTCATAATTATCATGTAACAATATGTTTTTTTTTAAGTATATTTGTATATTATAAGATGCATCTTGTATGGTAAAAAAAGATGCTTTACCCATAATTCTTTTAAAAATTATTCTACCTGCTAAATGTACAAAAATTGCAAGTTCTTTAATTATTTCTTTAGTTAATTTTTTATATTTTTTTTTTATATTTTTAATGGTATTATTAGGTTTAAAATGATTAGGAAAATTAAATCCTTTTTTTTTCATTTTATATAATTTTAATTTCCTTATTTCCATTTCTTTATGTTTATTTTCTTTATCATTAGTGCAGATAACTTTTTTTTCTTTCATATAATATTAATCCTCATAATCCAATTTTTAAACTGCTTATAATAAATTGGTCTAAATTTCCATTAAGTACTTCTTGAATATTTGTTGTTTCTATTCCTGTTCTTATATCTTTAATGCGAGCGTCATCTAAAATATATGATCTTATTTGATTACCCCATCTGATATCTGCTTTTGATTTTTCTGATATTTTTTTTTTAATATTTTGGTTTTGTATGTCTAATTGATTTAGTTTAGAAATCATTTGTTTTAATGCTTGATTTTTGTTTTTATGTTGAGATCGGTCATTTTGAGATTGTGTCACAATACCGGTAGGAATATGAGTAATACGTACCGCAGATTCGGTCTTATTAACATGTTGACCTCCTGCTCCTGAGGATCTGTATACATCTATTCTTAATTCATTATTTTTGATATTTATTTTTTTTTTGTCATCTTGTATTTCTGGATAAACAAAAATAGAACAAAAAGAAGTGTGTCTTTTTTTAGTAGAATTAAATGGGCTTTGTCGTACTAATCGATGAATTCCAGTTTCTGTTCTCAACCATCCATAAGCATATGGTCCGGATACATATATAGTAGCTGATTTAATTCCATCACTATCACTTCCCGTTTCTTCAATAATTAATGATTTAAAACCCTTTTTATTTATCCATTTTAAGTACATGCGTAATAGTATTTTAGCCCAATTTTGAGCATCTAGCCCCCCTGATCCGGATTGAATATCAAGATAGCAATTTAAAACATCGGTTTTTTTTTGGAACATAGTATACAAATCAAGTTTTTTAATAATACGATTTACTTTTTCTAAATCTAATTCGATGATATTATTATTTTTTTGCATATTATTAATTGAACCATTTTTTTGAATTAAAACCATGTTTTTTTTTATTATACTACTTATCTTTTTTAAGCTTAATACTATTTTTTCTATTTTTTGCTTTTCTTTATACAAATTATAGGTAATACTTGGATTATCCCAATATTTAGGATTAGATAATTTAATATTAATTTCTTCTATTCTTATTTTCTTATGATTATATTCAAAGACGCCTCTTTAATATTTTTTCTTGTTGTTGCAAATCTTGTAATTTTTTTATTAATTTTTTTTCTATCATAATGTTTTGCCTCATTGTTTATAGTATAATATTGTATTTATATTATTATTAAAAATAAAATTAAAATTTTATTTTTAATAATAGTCTTTTATAAAAAATTTATTAATTTAATAAGAATATTAATTATATATGATAAAAAAATTTGATGAAATTAAAAATTATAATACAGTAGTTGATTGTACTCATCTTACTGATTGGTCATGTGTTTCAGTACAAGGCATTGAATCAAAAAATTTTTTACAAAATATGTTATCTATCAATATAAAAAATATACATAATAATACTTATATGATTGGTTCGCATTGTAATATTTATGGTAAAGTAATCAGTATTTTGATTATTTTTCCTTTCCAAAAAGGATATGCTTATATACAAAGAAAAAGCGTAACAGAATATCAAATCAATGAATTAAAAAGATATGCAATGTTTTCTAAAGTTAATATTTCTGAAGAAACTAATTATTTTATATTAGGTATTCAAGGGTATACTGATCAACAAATTTATAGTTGTTTTAAAATAAAAGTTACAAATACAAAAGATAGTATAAATATTTTTGAATATGGAATGATTTTACGTTTAGAAAGAAAAAAAAATCGATTTTTAATATTAATAAAAAAAAATAAATTATATAATTTTAATATAAAAATAAAATCATGTAACGAAAAAATATTAAATAACATATGGTTAAGTTATGCAATTGATTCTGGATTCCCAATTATAGATAAAAAAAATTGTTCTAAAATCATTGCTTTACATACTAATTTAGAATCTTTAAAAGGTATTGATTTTGATAAGGGATGCTATTATGGACAGGAAGCAATAGCCAGATTAAAATTTAAATCTAAAGTAAAATATTCATTATTTTGGTTAAAAAGTATGACATGCATATTACCTGTTCATCAGACAACAGATTTTTTTTATTTTCAAAGAAAATGTGTAGAATATCAAGAAAATTTTAATTGGTTAATAGCTGGTAAAGTATTAGCTGTTTCTTTTACGAAACAGAATAAAATTTGGATACAATGTATTTTAAAAAATAATTTAGATAAAAAAAAAATATTTAGAGTAGAAGGTTTAGAAAAAATTTATTTTAAAATAAATAAAATATTTTAATAATATTATTTTTTATAATATTTTTATTCCGTATTTCATATAACCCTTTTTAAAATATTTATTAGAAAAATGATAAAATCCGGAATATGTTTTATAATTTCAGCACCTAGTGGAACAGGAAAATCAAGCTTAATATCTTCTTTTTTATCAACGAAATGGGGATTTAATGCACGATCATCTATTTCTTATACTACTCGTAGTATGCGTCCAGGAGAAAAAGAAGGACAACATTATTATTTTATTTCTAAAAAAAAATTTGAAACAATGATTAATAAGAATATATTTTTAGAATATGCTGTTGTTTTTAATAATTATTATGGAACTTCTCGTATTTTAATTGAAAAAATGTTATCAGAAGGAAATGATGTAATTTTAGATATAGATTGGCAAGGAGCTCGACAAATAAGAAATTATTTCTCTCATTCTATCAGTATTTTTATACTTCCCCCTTCTAAATTAGAATTATATAATCGTTTGAAAAAAAGAGGTCAAAATACAGATCTTGATATTAAACATAGAATAAAAAAAGCGGTTTTTGAAATAAGTCATTACAAAGAATATGATTATTTAATTGTTAACGACAATTTTACAAAAGCAGTATCTGATTTAAAAAGTATTATTATTTCTCATCGATTATCATTATATTATCAAAAATATAATATTGATGAATTAATTAAATCTTTATGTTGTATTAAATAAATATTTAAAATAAATAATTTTTTTTTATATAAATACATTAATTAAAATTTTTTATATTTTTATATATAAAGGATAGATTTTATCTATCCAAATATTTTAACACGATTTATTTTTTTTACTAAATTTTTTTCTTTCAGTTTCTGTTAAAAATCTTTTCCGTAATCGAATAGAATTAGGTGTGACTTCTATTAATTCATCATCATTAATAAAACCAATTGCTTGTTCAAGACTCATTTTTATTGGAGGAACTAACATAATAGCTTCATCAGAACCGGAAGCTCGCATATTAGTTAATTTTTTGCCAGTCAAACAATTAACGGTTAAATCATTATTTCTATTATGTATTCCAATAATTTGACCTTCGTATACTTTTTCACCATGATTTAAAAAAATTTTCCCCCTTTCTTGTAAATGAAATAAAGCAAATGACACCGCGATTCCCGTTTTATTTGCAATTAATACTCCATTTTTTCTTTGTCCAATATTGTTATCTTGAACAAGATCATAATGACTAAAAGCCGCATAAAATAAACCAGTACCAGATGTAATTGTTAAAAATTCATTTCTAAAACCTATTAAAGATCGACTAGAAAGTATGTAATTTAATCTGATTCTATTATTGATTATAGGAGAGATGTCTATAATTTTTCCCTTTCTTTCTCCTAATAATTGCATTAATAATCCTTGATGGATTGATTCTATATCTAATGTAACATTTTCGTACGGTTCTTTTTCTATATCATTTTTTTTTTTAAAAATTACATTTGGACGAGAAACTGCTATTTCAAATCCTTCTCTTCTCATATTTTCAATTAGTATTGATAAATGTAATTCACCTCTTCCAGAAACGCAGAATACATTAGCATTATTAGTTTCTTCAACTTTTAAAGCAATATTATGTTTTTCTTCTTTTTTCAAACGTTTATAAATTTGTCTAGATGTAACAAATTTTCCTTCTTTTCCACAAAATGGAGAGGTATTAACTGACATAAACATTTTAACAGTAGGTTTATCAACTTTTAGTTTTGGAAAAGGAATAACATTATTTATATCACATATAGTATCAGAAACATTAATTATATTTGGACCAGTTATTCCAATAATATCTCCTGCTTGTGCTAGTTGACTTTCCTGTCTTTCTAATCCTACATAATTTAAAATTTTGTTAATTTTACTTTGATAAACGAAATTTTCTGTATTAATAATATTAATTTGCTGATTAATTTTTACACTTCCTTCTTGTATTTTTCCAATTCCTATCGTTCCTAAATAATTGTCATAATCTAGTTGCGAAATTTGCATTTTAAAATCACCCTTAGGATTAACTTGAGGAGAGGGTGAAAATTTGATTATTGTTTCAAACAGTGAATCCATGTTACTTTTCATGTTATTTAAATCAAATCCTGATATACCTTTTATTGCTGAGGTATATACGACTGGAAAGTCAAGCTGATTATCGTTTGCATTTAAGTTAATAAATAAATCCAATACTTGATCTAAAACCCATTCAGGTCGTGCATTTTCTCTATCAATTTTATTAATTACAACAATTGGTTGAATATTGTAATTAAAAGCTTTTTGTGTAACAAATCGCGTTTGAGGCATGGGTCCATCTATTGCATCAATAATTAATAGTACTGAATCAACCATAGACATTACTCGTTCAACTTCCCCTCCAAAATCAGCATGGCCAGGAGTATCAATGATATTAATTCTGTAATTTTTCCAAAACAAAGCTGCATGTTTTGAAGTTATTGTAATACCTCTCTCCTTTTCTAATATATTAGAATCCATAGCACGATTTAATTGTGTTTTTTGATATTTTAAATTATTTGATTGTTCTAATAATTTATCTACTAAAGTAGTTTTACCGTGATCAACATGTGCAATAATAGCTATATTTCGTAGTTCTGTATGCATGTATTTAGTCTCTTGTATGATATACTTTTTATCTAATTTATTTTAATGCAACTTAACTAATTATTTATTAGATTAAATTAAAAACAAGATATTAATATATTTAAATAATAATAAAATATTTTTATCTTAAAGTATAAGATTAAAGTTATTATAGTATAAATTTGTTTATGTTCTATAGATTATTTTTGTCAAATAATTAAATTTAATTAATGTTTTAATATCATTTAAAAAAAATTTTTATTTTTTTATTAAAAAAGGAAATTATATGGTAATAGATTATTATCAATCAACATTTTTTTATCAAAGTATTACTAATATTAAACAGTTAAAAACTGATAATAATGATGAAATTGCATTTATAGGATATTCTAATTCTGGAAAATCTAGTATTATTAATACGATAATAAATAAAAAAAAAATTGCACGTACTAGTAAGAGCCCTGGAAATACTCGTACTATTAATTTTTTTAAAATTCAAAACACAAAATATCTAGTGGATTTACCTGGTTATGGATATGCAAATATTGCTAAAAATTTAAAAATAAAAATTGATGAATTAATCTTAAAATATTTACATAATAGAAAATCTTTAAAAGCTGTAATATTAATTGTAGATATTCGACGATGTTTAAGATGCCAAGATTATAAAATAATAAATTTATTAACTAAACGGAATATTCCGATATTAATTTTATTATCAAAATCGGATAAGTTATCTAAATCTATGCAAAAACAAACATTAAATTATTTTAAAAAAAACGAAACCAGTATCATAAAAAAAAATAATGTTATATTATTTTCTTGTACATTAAAAATAGGAATGAATTATTTACAACTTTTCTTAAAAAAATATTATAAATTTTAGCTTTATAAATACAATTAAATTACTAAGCAATTTTATTAGCTTGATTCCAATTTTTTCCAATTCCTATATTTACCATTAAAGGAACATTTAATAATGTTATATTTTCCATAATAAAACAAATATTTTTAGTAATTTCATCAATTTTGTTTTCTTTTATCTCAAAAATTAATTCATCGTGTACTTGAATAATCATTTTTCCATATTGAAAATTAGTTAAAGATAAATATTCATTAACTTTAATCATGGCCTTTTTAATTATGTCAGCGGTAGTTCCTTGCATAGGAGCATTCACGCAAGCTCTTTGAGCTGCTTTTCTAATATTAGTATTATCAGAATTGATATTAGGTATATATATTTTTCTTCCAAATAACGTTGATGTATATCCTTTTTTTGATGTAGATACTAATGTTTTTTTAATAAAATTCAAGATACCATAATGTTTTTTAAAATACATATCGATATAATGCTTAGCTTCTTTCATAGTAATATTTAATTTTTTAGATAATCCAAAGGGAGTAATACCATATATTACAGAAAAATTAATTATTTTTGCGATTTGTCGTTGTTGTATAGTAATTTTATTAATTTCTATATCAAAAATATTTGATGCAGTAGCAGTATGTACATCATCTTTATTATAAAATGATTTAATTAAAAGTTTATCTGCTGAAAAATGTGCTAAAATTCTTAATTCAATTTGGGAATAATCTACTGTTAAAATTAAATATTTATCTGGAGCAATAAATGCTTCTCTAATTTTTTCTCCTTCTAATGTTTTTTTGGGTATGTTTTGTAGGTTAGGATAATAAGATGTTAATCTTCCTGTAGAAGTGGAATGTTGACAGTAAGAAGTATGTATTCTTCCTGTATTTATATTAACCATTTTAGTTAATTTATCTAAATAATTAGATTTTAATTTATATAATTTTCTATACTTTAATATTATGTTTGGTAATCGATGATTTTGTGAAAATATTTTTAATACTGTTTCATTGATAGAATTTTTTCCTTTTGGCGTTTTATCAATATTTTTAAAACCTATTTTATGAAATAAAATATGCCTTGTTTGTTCATTAGATAAAATATTAAAATGTTCATTAGCTAATGTATAAGCTTTAAGTTGTAAGCATGCTAATTTTTTTTCGATTTCTTGTGATTGATTTTTTAGTTTAATACAATTTAATAAAACTCCATTGTTTTCCATTTCATACAGTATTTTTGCTATTGGTCGATCAATATCGTATAATATTGATTTTAGTTTAATTTCTTTATTTAAAAATTTTTTATTTTTATAGTGAATTTTTAAAATATAATGAGGAATGTGGTATATATCATAATAAGGAGACAACTCGTTGGTTTGTTTATGGATAAAATATTTACTTTCTTTTAATAGAAAATCTTGATTAATTTTTTTTATAAATTCATTACATTGCATGATTCCTTTAAGGATATAATTTTCTAATAAAATATCATGAGTATTTTCAGATAATTTAATACCGTATTTTTGTAATATTTTATATTGTGATTTTATATTATAAGTTACTTTAGTAATTGTATTGGTTTCAAGTATTTTTTTGATGGCAATCAAATATTCATTATTTTGATTATTAATACATATCAATGATTTTTCTTGTATTTTTAATTCAATAGATTCATGTTCGTTTACTGCAAAATTAATGTATATTTTTTTTTTTTTTTATTAAAAAAAAATATAAAAGAAAAAATAGAAACATTTTTTGTTAAATTAATACCAATATTATTGCTCTGTTGTTTTTTATATTCAATTTCTTGTTTATTTTTTTTATCCATTTTTTATATTTCTTAGATTCATTTTTTTTTTGTATATTGTTTTAACCAAAAATTTTTTTTTAGATCACACATCCATTTTTTAAATTCATATTTTTGAAACATATTAAATAATATTTCAATATTAGGTTCATTGAATATTATTTTTTCCCATTCTATTTCAATTTTTATATTTGTTTTAATTGTTGCTAATTTTAATGAAAGAAAAGCATTTTCTTTATTATTTTTTAATTTATTTATTGTATTTTGAATTCCGCGTATTTTAGTGTTTTTTACTTCTTCAAGATTTTCATATATTCTATATATAGTACTAAATTTTTTAATTAAAGCAATCGCGGTAATCTTTCCAATTCCATATACACCAGGTATATTATCAGAATGATCACCCATTAAAGCCATAAGATGTGTTAAATATTGCGGCAATATACCATATTTTTTTTTTATTTCTTTTAATCCAATATTTTCCATTTTATTATTTATAATAGAAACATTTTTATTAATTAATTGCTCCATATCTTTATCGTTACTACATAACAATATAGTTTCTTTTTTTGATTCTCCTATTTTTGATAATGTTCCTATAATATCATCACCTTCTATATATGGAATAGTAATAATTGGTATCCCCATGGCATTGATAATTTTTTTTAACGGAGTAATTTGTAATTTTAATAAATTAGGCATTGATGGGCGATTAATTTTATATGCTTTAAATAGTTTATGTCTAAAGTTTAATAAAGGTGAATCAAATACTATTATTATTTTTTTTGGATTTATTTTTAATAATAAACTTTTTATTTTATTTAAAAATCCATATATTGCTCCACAATGTTCACCTTTTTTGTTTTTTAATAATGGATATGCAAAAAAAGATTGATATAAATAAGTATTACCATCAATTATTAATGTTGTATTTAATTGACTATTGTATAACATAATTACACTCTTTTTGAAAAAAAAATTTTATGTAATAAAATTGTATTAATTATATAGATATTTTTATTTTTTTCATTGTATAACTATAAAATAAATTTTTTAACAAAATAAGTAGATTAATACTAAATTAAATAGTTTAAATATAATTATTAATAGAAATAATAATTTTAATTATAAATATTTCATAAATAGTAAAAAAAATAATTTTAAATTTTTAATTTTAATGAATATCAATAAAATATTAAGAGAATTCTGATAAATTTACTCTGCAATCTTTAAAAATTTAAATCATTTATACTTATTGTGACACATAGGTTAAAAGATGTTAACATATTTTATTCTATATAAAAAATTAAATATCAATAATTAACAATTATTAATTTATTAAATTAAAATATTGATTTTTAATAAATAAATTATTTTTTCTTAATTTTAAATTTATTTTTAATAAAAAAATTTAGGTTATATACGTAATGAAAAAAAAAGATGAAACGCAATTGATACATCCATTTTCTGAAAAACAAATGAATATTTTAAATAGTTTTGCAGAAAATTTAACTATTAATCAATGTATTTGGACATCTGGGTTTTTTTGGGGTTTAACGCAAAAAAATAGTATTTCAGAAAAATTACTAACTTCATCTGAGATTAATACACCTGTAAAAGAAAACATTAATCAATTAAATGTAACAATTATTTCAGCTTCACAAACAGGAAACGCGCGGTTAGTATCAGAGTATGTTCAGAAACACTTATTAAAATTTAATATTCCAAATCAATTATTTGATGCTAATGAATATAAATTTAAAAAAATTCATTTAGAAAAGATTTTAATATTAGTTATATCAACACAAGGAGAAGGAGAGCCTCCTGAAATAGCTTTACCAATGTATAATTTTTTGAAATCAAAACAAGCTCCTAATTTAAATAATTTGACATATAGTATTTTTAGTTTAGGGGATTCTTCATATGAATATTTTTGTCAAGCAGGAAAAGATTTTGACAATATTTTATCTTCTTTAGGGGCAAAAAAATTAATTAATCGTATTGATGCCGATGTTGATTATAATGGTCTTTCAATAAAATGGTGTGATGATATAATTAATGTTATTAAAAAAAAAAATACTGTATCGTTAATAAGTAATAATAATTTTAATAAAAAAACTGGTGATAATAAGTTTGTACAAAATACTTATAACAAGATGCGACCTTTTACATCTACTTTAATAGTTAATCAAAAAATTACAGGTAGATATTCTAAAAAAGATGTAAGACATATTGAATTAAATATTATGAATTCAGGAATTAAATATTATCCAGGAGATTCAATTGGTATTTGGTATAAAAATGATGCTGAATTAATCTTAGAAATATTAGAAATACTGAATATTAATCAAAATGAAAAAATATTGTTTAATAAAAAATATGAAAGTATATTTAACGTATTAGAAAATAATTTTGAATTAACTACAAATAATATTAATGTTTTAAAAAAATATGCTTTAATTAATAATCATGTTGATTTATTAAAAATAGCATCTGATTTAAAAAAAAGACTTATATATGTAAAAAAAAATTCTTTAGTATGTATGTTAAAACAATTTCCTTCTATAATAAGTGCGCAAGATTTTGTTTCAATCTTAGTTCCTTTAAAGCCAAGATTTTATTCTATATCTTCATCACAATTAGAAAATGATGAAGAAATTCATATCACTGTTAATATAGTACAGAATTATTTTTATAATAAAGTATATTTAGGTGGAGCATCTGGATATTTATCTAAACTTGTAAATTATGGAGATAAAGTTAAAATATTTATAGAAAAAAATAATAATTTTAAATTACCTATTAATGATAATTCTCCAATTATTATGATTGCTTCAGGAACTGGTATAGCTCCATTTCGTTCATTTCTACAAGAAAGAGAAAATAAAAAAGCGCATGGAAAAAATTGGCTTTTTTTTGGTAATCAAAGTTCTAGTGAAGATTTTTTATATCAACAGGAATGGCAAATATTTTTTAAAAAAGGATTACTAAATCGTATTAATTTAGCATGGTCTCAAGATCAAGACAAAAAAATATATGTACAAGATGAATTATTAAAAAATGGGAAAAAAATATGGAAATGGATCAATACTGACAAAGCTTATATTTATGTTTGTGGAAATGCATCAAAGATGGCAAAAGATGTAGAAAATACTTTAATTCAAATTATTTGCGAATATAACCATGTTAATACAGAAGAAGCAAATAATTTATTAAATACATTAAGATTAGAGAAACGTTATCAAAGAGATGTATATTAATGGATAAAAAAAATAATAGCAAATTTGTTGTAGAAGGTAATCTAACTGATTTTGAAAGAATAAAAGGAGATAGTAATTATCTTCGTGGTACTATTGATCAAGATTTAAAAAAAACATTAACTAATGGATTTACAGGGGATAATTTTTATCTTATTCGATTTCATGGAATGTATCAACAAGATGATCGCGATATTAGATCTGAACGATTAGAACAAAAATTAGAACCAAAATATGCTATGATGTTAAGGTGTAGATTACCTGGTGGTGTTATTACCACGGATCAATGGATAAAAATTAATGACTTTGCAATTAATTATACTTTTTATAAGACAATTCGATTAACTAATAGACAAACTTTTCAATTGCATGGAATATTCAAACATAATTTAAAACAAGCTCATCAAATGTTGCATGAAATTAATTTGGATTCATTAGCTACAGCTAATGATGTCAATCGTAATGTTATTTGTACTTCTAACCCTAATGAATCAAATGTTTCTCATCAAGTATATGAATTATCTAAAATAATATCACAACATTTACTTCCTAAAACAAAAGCATACGCAGAAATATGGTTAGATAAGAAAAAAATTTTTACTACTGAAGACGATGAACCGTTATTAAGTAAATTTTACTTACCTAGAAAATTTAAAATTAGTATTGTTGTTCCTCCCTATAATGACGTTGATATTCATGCTAATGATATGAGTTTAATTACAATATTAGACTCAAAAAATAACATTATTGGATTTAATTTATTAGTAGGAGGTGGATTATCTTTTGAACACAATAATAAATTAACTTGGCCAGGTATTAGTCAAGAAGTAGGGTTTGTATTATATAAGGATATTATATCTGTAGTAGAATCAGTTGTAACAATACAAAGAGATTGGGGAGATCGAACAAACAGAAAACAAGCAAAAACAAGATATACTTTACACAGAGTAGGATTAAAATATTTTAAAAAAGAAATAGAGAAACGATCTAACACTATTTTATTACCGATAAAAAAATATCATTTTATTTCAAGAGGAGATCGATTTCATTGGATTAAAGGTACTAATCAAAAATGGAATTATACTCTATTTATTCCTAATGGTCGAATAAAAAATACTCATAATTTTAAATTACAATCAGCTTTATATGAGATTGCCCAAACATATCACGGTAATTTCAAAATCACTGCAAATCAAAATCTAATTATATCTGATGTCAAAGAAAAATATAAAAAAAATATAATAAATATTATTAAAAAATATGGATTATCAAATTCTATATCATATATAAGACAGAATTCTATGGCTTGCGTTTCATTTCCTACTTGCCCGCTTGCTATGGCTGAAGCAGAAAGAATGTTAGAAAATTTTGTTACAAAATTAGAACTAATACTGATTGATAATAAAATGTTTCAAGAATATATTGTTGTGCGTGTTACTGGATGTCCTAATGGTTGTGCGCGTGCATTATTAGCAGAAATTGCATTAGTGGGAAAATCTCCTGGAAAATATAATTTATATATAGGTGGTAATCGTATTGGAACGCGTATTCCTACATTATATGAAGAAAATGTTACAGAGTCTGAAATTTTAAATAAATTAAGTAAATTAATACAAGTGTGGTCAGTAAAACGTAATTTAAAAGAATCTTTTGGAGATTTTGTTATTAGAATTGGTATTGTAAAAGAAATTATTAATCCATCTAGTGAATTTTGGTCAAAAAAATGAATATTAAGGAAAATTTTTTGTTTAACATAAAAAAATTTAATAACTTAAATTTAAAAAAAAAAAATGAACTGTTATATTTAACTAATATTAAGTTACAAAAAATGTCTATTAGTAATAGAATCTTATGGGCAATAGAAAATTTACCTCATAATCATATTATGAGTTCTAGTTTTGGCATTCAATCGTTAGTGTCCCTACATTTAATTAATAAGTATTATAAAGATATTCCCGTAATTTTTATTGATACTGGTTATTTATTTAAAGAAACTTACCTGTTTGTTGATAAAGTAATTAATAAGTTTAAATTTAATTTGAAAATATTTCGATCAAACTTATCTCCAGCATGGCAAGAAGCTCGGTATGGAAAATTATGGGAGCAAGGAATATCTGGATTAGAATTATATAATCAAATAAACAAGATTGATCCTATGAAAGAAGCATTAAAAAAATTACAAGCTCAAACATGGTTTGCTGGTCTAAGAAATCAACAATCTGATTTACGCGCTTCTTTATCCATTTTAAATGTTCAAAATAATGTATTTAAATTTTTACCAATTATTGATTGGGATGATAAAATGGTTCAAGAATATATTACGGAAAATGATTTATTTGTTCATCCTTTATATAATAAAGGATATATTTCAGTAGGAGATGTTCATACTACTAAACCAATAAATAAGTGTATGTCTGAAAAAGAAACTCGTTTTTTTGGTTTAAAAAGAGAATGTGGATTACACGAATGTATTTAAAATAATAACTAGATAAATTATGTATATTTTTATTTTTTTATTGAATTGTTAAAATTGTATTAGGAACATTATGGATTATTTTCCTCTTTTTTTAAAATTAAAACAAAAAAATGTATTAGTAGTTGGGGGCGGAAAAGTAGCGTTTAGAAAAATAATTTTATTATTACGGTCTAACCCTTATATTAAGGTAGTAGCCAGAAAGATTTGTGTTGACTTAAAAATATTATTAAAAGAAAAAAAAATAGAATGGATAGATACAGAATTTTATGAAAAATATCTTGAAAATATTTTTTTAGTTATCGTAGCTACTAATAATAATTTTTTAAATAAACAAATTTCTTTATTATCTAATAAAAAATGTATATTTGTAAATGTAGTTGATGATATTGAAAAATGTTCATGTATCTTTCCATCTATTATTGATCGTAATCCAATTATAGTTGCTTTAACTTCATCTGGATCTTCACCAGTTTTATTAAAATTATTTCGTGAAAAAATCGAATCTATTCTTCCTTTTGGAATAGGTCAAATAGCACGTTTTGCATTAAAATGGAGAGAAAAAATAAAGTTTTATTTAAAAAAATCTCATGATTGTAAAACTTTTTGGGAAAAATTATTTACAAGTATTTTTTTTGATCAAATGTTAAATAATGATATCTGTAATGCATATCGTACATTTAAAAGCATTTTATGTAATGCATCCTCTTTTAAAAAGGGAAAGATTACTTTAGTAGGAAGTGGTCCAGGAAATGGAGGATTATTAACTTTAAGTGCTTTGCGAGCTCTTCAAGAAGCTGATATTGTTTTTTATGATAGATTAGTAGGTAAAGAAGTATTAGAATTAATTAGAAGAGACGCTGAATGTATTTGTGTTGGAAAAAAAAGAGGTAAAGTATTAATTAATCAAAATACGATTCACAAATTATTAGTTTTATATGCTCAAAGAGGAAAAAAAGTAGTTCGATTAAAAGGAGGTGACAATTTTATATTTGGACGAGGAGGAGAAGAGTTACAATATATTTTTGAAAAAAAAATTTATTTTGAAGTAATTCCAGGAATCACTGCTCCTATTGGAGCGGCTGCTTTTTCTGGTATTCCTTTAACTTATCGTAATATTTCACAAGGTGTAATATTTCTTTCTGGTCATGATTATAATTCAGAAACTTTCTATTTTTGTAGTAAAAATATAAAAAAATATACGTTTGTTTTTTATATGGCTAAATTGATGTCTAATTTAATCGCTTCAGATTTAATAAAAAAAGGTCTTTCTAAGGACACGCAAGTAGGTATAATTAGCGCAGCCACTACATCTAACCAAACTATTCTAATAAAATCATTATATTCATTACAATATTATAAAATTACTCTTAAATCTCCTATTTTATTGATTATTGGAGATGTTGTTCAATACCATTATAGATTTAATTGGTTTCAAAAAAATACATATATAGAAAAAAAAAATAGTAGTTTTACTGATATTTAATTATTTTTACAGGAGTATTGATTAATGAAACGGGAAGGGTTTAAGCATTTATCACAGTTAGAAGCAGAAAGTATTTCAATTATTAGAGAAGCAGTATCTGAATTTAATAATCCTATCATGCTGTATTCTATTGGTAAAGATTCTTCTGTAATGTTGCATTTAGCAAAAAAAGCTTTTTATCCTGGTAGGATTCCTTTTTCGTTATTACATATTGATACTAATTGGAAATTTCGTGAAATGTATGCTTTTCGAGATAAAACTGCGAGAGAAAACAATTTAAATTTAATAATATATACGAATCAACAAAAAAAAGATGATAAAATCAATCCATTTTTATCATCCGATGTTGCTAGATATACTGAAATTATGAAAACAGAATCATTAAAAAAAGCAATCGAAAAATATAAATTTGATGCTGCTTTTGGTGGAGCAAGAAGAGATGAGGAAAAATCTCGAGCAAAGGAAAGAATTTATTCGTTTAGAGATAGTCATCATAAATGGGATCCAAAGAAACAACGGCCTGAATTATGGAATATTTATAATGGACAAATATTTCCAGGTGAAACTATGCGAGTTTTTCCATTATCAAATTGGACTGAATTAGATATTTGGCAATATATTTATTTAGAAAACATTAGTATTGTTTCACTTTATTTTGCAAAAAAAAGACCAACGATTAAAAGAAATAAAATGATATTGATGATTGATGATGATAGAATAGAATTACAGAAAAATGAACAAATAAAATCACGAAAAATACGATTTAGAACATTAGGATGTTGGCCTTTAACAAGCGCAATAAAATCTGATGCTGATACACTTCCTAAAATTATTGAAGAAATGCTATTAACGAGTACTAGTGAAAGAACAGGTCGTTTAATCGATCATAATGTATCTGATTCTATGGAAGTAAAAAAAAGAAAAGGATATTTTTAAGGGTTTATTAAATTATGAATAATAAGATTAATGATAATAAAACAGTGCAACAATTGAGTATAGATTTTTTAAATCTTAATCATAATAAAAATATATTACGGTTTTTAACTTGCGGTAGTGTGGATGATGGAAAAAGTACTTTAATTGGCCGGTTATTGCACGATACAAAACAAATTTATAGTGATCAGTTAATTTCATTACAAAATGATAGCAAACGCCATGGAACTCAAGGTAATAATGTTGATTATGCGTTATTAGTAGATGGTTTACAAGCTGAAATAGAACAAGGAATTACTATTGATGTTGCATATCGATATTTTTATACAAAAAAAAGAAAATTTATTATAGCAGACACTCCTGGTCATGCGCAATATACGTGTAATATGGTTACTGGAGCATCTACATGTGATTTAGCTGTATTATTAGTAGATGCAAAAAAAGGATTATTAGAACAAACTTTTCGTCATGCTTTTATCGCAAAATTATTAGGAATTCGGTATTTACTAGTTGCAATTAATAAAATGGATACAGTTCGGTATCAACAAGAAATTTTTAATGCAATAAAAAAAAAATTCAGCGAATTTATTATGCGATTATCTTCAGAAATAAGTGTATATTTTATTCCAATATCTGCATTGAATGGAGAAAACATTGTTTTTTCTAATAATTTTGCAAATTGGTATAAAGGAAAAACGTTATTACAATTTATAGAAAACATAGAAATAAATAATTCTATTACAAATAAAAGATGTATGTGTTTTCCTATACAATATGTTAATCGTCTTACTTCTGATTTTAGAGGGTATGCGGGAACAGTAGCACAAGGTACATTATCTATCGGGCAGCATGTAAAAATTTTACCTTCTAATCATTATTCTGTAATTTCTAATATTATTACATATGATAGAAATTTTAAAAAAGTTGAAAGCAATCATCCAGTTACGATTACTCTTAAAGATAATTTAGACATCAGTAGAGGTGATGTATTAGTTGACTCTAAATCAATTATATCTGTCACAAAAAAAATTACAGCAACGATTGTATGGATGTCTAGTAGTAATTTACGTTTAAATAGTTTATATGATATTAAAATTAATCATAAAAAAACTCGAGGTTTAATTCGACAAATTTATTATGTGATAAATATTACTAATTTGCAAAAAGAAAATGCTAATAGTTTATCATTAAACGAAATAGGTGTCGTTGAAATTAACTTTGATGAACTTATTGTTTGCGATACTTATAAAAATAATAAAACTTTAGGAGGTTTTATTATAATAGATCCTAATAATAATGAGACAATTGGAGCTGGAATGATAAAAAATATACTTATAAATCAAAACATATTAAATGTTTCGCATACATCTACATTTGAAGATGATTTAAAAAAAATCATTAAAAAACATTTTCCTCATTGGAATATATAAATTTTATAATAATGAGTATTAATACCAATGAATAATAATTATTTAAAAGATCTTTTTATACATAAATTTTATGTTAATCAAAATTTAAGAGAAAAAAAAAATAAACATCAATCAGCAGTATTATGGTTTACTGGTTTATCAGGATCCGGTAAATCAACTATTGCTAGTTTTTTGGAAAAAAAATTATATGAAAAAGGTATTTCTACATATTTATTAGATGGAGATAACATTCGATCTGGATTGTGTAACGATTTAAGTTTTAGTAAGAAAGATAGAATAGAAAACATGCGTAGAGTTACAGAAGTTGTAAAATTGATGATAGATGCTGGTTTGATAGTTTTAGTTAGTTTAATTTCTCCATATAAAAAAGATCGTTTACGTATTAAAAATATTTTACAAAAAAAAAATTTTTTTGAAATTTTTATAAATACTCCTTTAGAGATTTGCCAAAAAAGAGACCCTAAAAATCTTTATAAAAATGCAATATTAGGCAATATACAAAATTTTACTGGAATTAGTTCATTATACGAACCTCCAGATTATCCTGATATTTCTATTAACGGATCCGATGATTTAAATTCTATAGTAAATAAAATAATAAAAATATTAATCAAAAATAATATTATTAATTAATAATTTTTAATTATTACTTAAAGTTTTATTTATATAAACATCTAAAATAGATAAAAAATTTTTTTATGTTATTGTACTAGTTGGTACTAATTAGATAATTAATATCAACTAATATAAAATTACTTACATAAAATTGTTTTTTTTAATGATATAGTCAAATTTTTAAATAAAATTTTTTAACTCTTTTCTCCCTTGAAATGGAGCTTTATTATAACCTAAAAATTCTTCAATGCGAATCAGTTGGTTATATTTTGATGTTCGATCTGTACGACATAATGAACCTGTTTTTATTTGACCTGCGGATGTTGCTACTGCTAAATCAGCTATTGTAGTATCTTCTGTTTCTCCTGATCTGTGAGATATTATAACACCATAATTAGCATTTTGAGCCATTCTAATAGCATTTAGTGTTTCTGTTAACGTTCCAATTTGATTAGGTTTAATTAAAATTGTATTAACAATATTATTTTGAATTCCTTTTTTTAATATTTTGGTATTAGTAACAAATAAATCATCTCCGACTAGCTGTGTTGTTTTTCCGAGTTTTTTAGTTTGATATGCAAATCCATCCCAGTCTGATTCATCTTGACCATCTTCTATAGAAGATATAGGAAAAGAATTTTTTAACTTCATTAAATAGTGTGTAAATTCTTTACTGTTAAAGGTTTTGTTTTCCCCTTTTAAGACGTATTTTTTACTTTTTTTATTATATAACTCTGAAGCTGCGCAATCTATTGCTAATAATATGTCATTTCCTAATGAATAACCTGCCATTGTGATAGCTTTTTCGATAAAAAATAATGCTTCTTGATTAGATTTTAAATCTGGAGCGAAACCTCCTTCATCTCCCACTGATGTATTTAATTTATTTTTCTTTAAAATTTGATATAAAGAATGAAAGACATCACATCCTATTTTGATAGCATGTTTAATATTTTGAGCCGAAACTGGTTGAATCATAAATTCTTGAATATCAATATTATTATTAGCATGTTTACCGCCATTAATTATATTCATCATAGGTAACGGCATAGAGAATATATCAGGTTTATTATATAATTGTGCAATATGTTTAAATAATGGTTCTTTTTTATAATTAGCAGCAGCTTTTGCTACAGCAAGTGAAACAGCTAGAATTGCATTAGCTCCTAATTGTGATTTATTTTCTGTTCCATCTAATTTAATCATCATTGAATCAATGATTTCTTGTTCAGTTGCTTCTTTTTGAAATAATTCTTTATTTATATTTTTATTAATAAAATTGATTGCTTTAGACACTCCTTTTCCTGCAAAATATTCTGGATTATTATCTCTTAATTCTAAAGCTTCTCTTATACCAGTCGAAGCTCCGGAAGGAACAGAAGCAACTCCAAATGATCCATTTTCTAAGCGCACTTCAGCTTCTATAGTAGGATTACCTCTTGAATCAATAATTTCTCGAGCAAATATTCTATTTATTTTAGAACTCATAATATGAACCTCATTTTTTTTATTTTTATTAATAAAGAATTGTATCAATTTTTTAATTAATATATCTGTTATTTATTTTTTATGAAAATTATAGGTAATATTTTTTTTGTTTTAATAAAATTTTAATTTTATGTTTATATATTATAATCGTAATCATTTTTTTTTGTAAGTTATTTAATATTGTTTAAAATAATATATCTATATAAAGTATAAATATTACAGAAAAACATTTTTTGTTTTTATTATATACAATTAAATAAGAATTAAATTTTGATTCAAGTAATATTGAATAACATATATTATATTAATTCACTTCAAGCTAACTGTTTGATGACAAGTAGT
Source organism: Buchnera aphidicola (Thelaxes suberi) (assembly GCF_964059005.1). Taxonomy (NCBI): domain Bacteria; kingdom Pseudomonadati; phylum Pseudomonadota; class Gammaproteobacteria; order Enterobacterales; family Erwiniaceae; genus Buchnera; species Buchnera aphidicola. The sequence continues at coordinate 367,771 of NZ_OZ060389.1, read as the reverse complement.
TAATTTATTTTTTTCTTTTTTTATAATAAAGTAACCTATTCTTTCAAATTGATAAGGAATACATGAGATATTGTTAGGTAAGTCTTTTTCTATAAAACCATTTTTTTTTATTTTAGATTTTTTAGATATATAATTTAAGAAGTTTTTTTCTAAATCTGGATTTTTTATAGTGAACAAGGGAGAATAAAAATAAAATTTTGTTGGAATAACATTTTTCTTTGATATCCAATGTATTACACCTGATATTTTTTTGTTTTTTGGTTGTGTTTTAAAAGTATTTTTGTCATATATGCAAAACAGTTTTATTATTTCGTTTTTTTTATTTTTTTCAATTCTTGTGACTTTAATAGTATAAGCGTAACGTAATCGAACTTCATTATTATATGTTAGTCTCGTATAATTATCATCAGCATATTCTTTAAAATCATCACGATTAATGTATATTTCTCGACTAAAAATGATTTTCCTTGACCCCATAGTAGGTACATTAGGATGGTTAGGAACGGTAATATTTTCGCAATGTAATAAATCAATATTTTCTATTATTATAAGTAAAGGATCAATAACAGCCATGCGTCTTATTGATTTCATATTAAGATCTTTTCTAATTGATGATTCTAATAGATGTAATGGTATTAAACTATCTTGTTTACTAAATCCTGTTTTTTGAACAAAATCTCGTAAAGATTCTGGAGTGTAACCTTTGTTTCTTAAACCCGAAATAGTTGGTATTCTTGGATCATCCCAACCTGAAATTATCTTTTTTTCTATTAATATTTGTAATTTTCTTTTAGAAAGAATGGTAAATTCTAGTTTTAATCTAGCATATTCATATTGACGTGGATAATTTGATACAGAAATATTAGTGAGTATCCATTCGTATAATTTTTTGTTTTCTTGAAACTCTAATGTACATAATGAATGTGTAATACCTTCGATTGCATCTGATATACAATGTGCAAAATCATAAGTAGGGTATATGAACCATTTGTTCTGGGTATGATAATGTTTACTTTCAATTACTCGATATAATACAGGATCTCTCATAATAATAGATGAAGAACTCATATTAATTTTAGCTCTTAAGCATACTGTTCCTTCAGAAAAAAAACCATTTTTCATTTTTGAAAATAAATCTAGATTTTTTTGAACGTTTTGATTTCTGTAAGGACTGTTTATTCCTTTTTGTTTTAATGTTCCTCGATAATCATGTATTTCTTTTTTTGTTAATTGATCCACATAAGCTAGTTTTTTCTTTATTAATTCAACAGCATATGTATATAAAATATCAAAATATTCTGATGTAAAAGTAATATTTTTTATATTAAATCCCATCCAAAGAATGTCTTTTTTAATTGCATTAACAAATTTTTTTTTTTCTTTTTTTGGATTAGTATCATCGTATCGAAGATTGCACAATCCATTATAATATTCAGCTAATGTAAAATTTAAATATATAGATTTTACATGACCTATATGTAAATATCCATTTGGTTCAGGAGGAAATCTAGTTCTTAATATCATTTGATTATTTTTTTTAATATCATTTTCAATAATTTTTTCTATAAAACCATGTATTTTTTTTTTCATGTTTTATTTAACTTGTTTTATATAATGATAAATTATTACGATTGAATAAAACTATTTTATTTTTCTTTATTTTTTTTATTTATTCGGTATAATGTAAATGTTAATTCATTATCTAAATATATTCAAATAATAAAACAATTTTTTATTTTTTAAAAAATTTTTTTATATTTAATAAAAAATTATTAATTTCATAATTATTTTTATTTATTTTACAAAATATAAATAAAATAATATTAATAATAATAATATTAGGCTATGTAGCTCAGACTGGTTAGAGCACAGCACTCATAACGCTGGGGTCATGGGTTCAATTCCCATCATAGCCATAAATAATTTGTTTTATATTTCATGATAATATGCGGGGATGGCGAAAATGGTAGACGCACCAGATTTAGGTTCTGGCACTGAAATGTTTGCGAGTTCGAATCTCGCTCTCCGTATTTATTTATTATTCTTTTTATAACTATTATATATTTTTATTTTATGGGGTATAGCCAAGAGGTTAAGGCATCGGTTTTTGATACCGACATCCCTGGTTCGAATCCAGGTACCCCAGATATAATTTTATATAAATAAAAAATCTATTTTTCATTAATCAATTATTTTTAATATATATTTTATATACGTTCATGAATAAAAAAAAGTTAAAAAAAATGGTAGCTAAAGAAGTAATAAAATATATACATCCTGGAATGACTATTGGGGTCGGTACAGGTAGTACTGTTATTTATTTTATAAATGAATTAAAGAAAATAAAAAATATAATCAATGGTACAGTATCTAGTTCTAATAACTCTACTTTATATTTAAGAAAAAATGGTATTAAAGTTTTTGATGTTAATACAATTAATTCTTTACAAATTTATATTGATAGTGCTGATGAAGTAGATTTAAAAAAAAGAATGATTAAAGGAGGGGGTGGAGCCTTAACAGGAGAAAAAATAATAGCAGCATTGGCAGATATTTTTATTTGTATCGTCGATGAAAGTAAACAAGTACAATATTTAGGAAAAAAATTTCCAGTTCCTATAGAAGTTATACCAATGGCGCAATCTTTTGTGATGCAAGAAATAGTTAAGTTAGGTGGAATACCTATAATTAGAAAAAATTTTGTTACAGACAATGGTAATATTATTATTGATATATTTAATTTAAATATTATTGATCCAATTAATACAGAAATGTTAATTAATTCTATAACAGGCGTTGTTACTGTAGGTATATTTGCAAAAAAACCGGCAGATTTAATTTTATTAAGTAATGAAAAAGAAGTACTAAAATACTAAATATTTTTGAACTATAAGAAATTTATATATATGTTTATATGAATAAAATAATAAGAAAAAAAATAAAAAAAAATATTATTGAATTAAAAAACAAGAAAAAAAAAATATATTCTTTAATTGCTACTAATTTAATGTTACAAAATATATTAATTCAAAAATCTAATAATATTGGTTTATTTTATTCTACTGCTTTAGAAATAAGCACTCTTACCTTGATTAATCGTTTATTTCATCAAAATAAAAACATTTTTCTTCCGAAAATTACTTCTTTAAAAAATAGATCAATGATTTTTTTGCAATATAATATTAACGATAAATTAGAAATTAATCAATATCATATATATGAACCTATATTTCATTATAATAAAATTATTAATCATACAAATTTAGATGTAATTATAGTTCCATTAGTTGCTTTTAATAAAAATGGATATAGGTTAGGTCAGGGTTGTGGTTTTTATGATCGATTATTACAAAATTTTAATAAAAAAAATAATCTAATTGGTTTTGCTTATGCATTACAGTATAATAATAATTTCATAGTAAATAACTGGGATATACCCTTAGGTTCAGTAATAACAAATAAAAAATCTTTATATTTTTTTTAAAAATCTCCATATCTCACTTGTATGACTGAAATTGCTGCAATTACTGCAGTTTCCATTCTTAGTATTCTCTTTCCTATAGAAATGTCATGAAATCCATATTCTTTAAATTTTTTAATAGAAAGATTTGAAAATCCATTTTCATTACCTACCATAATAATAATTTTTTTTACTTTACGTTTTACATTAATTAATTTATTTTGTGTATGGGGGTAAAAAATAATTTTTTGATCTGTTTCATGGTTTTGATTTAACCATTTATTTAGTTCAATAGGCGGATTAATTATAGGAATAATACTTCTACAACATTGTTGACAAGAAGAAATACTTATTTTTTTCCATTTTTTTATGACATTTGAAGTAATTATATGTGTTTTTTTAATTATAATTGGAGTAATTTCATTAATTCCCATTTCAGTACTTTTTTGAATAATAAAATTCATTTTTTTTTTATTCAAAGATATTATTTGTGCTAGATGTAAATATACATTAGATTCATTTTTATTTTCTTTTATTTGATTTACTTGTAAAATAATTTTATAAGGCATTATTGCAATAACTTTACAGTAAAAATTAAATTTACTATTGTTAAAAACAATAATACTGTCTCCTTTTTTAATACGAATTACGTTATGTAAATAATGATATCGATCATGATCATTAATTACTATTAATTCATTCATATATAATTTTTTTGATTCATATATTCGTTGTATAAGCATTTTTCATTTTTAAATTGTAAAATATTAATAAATTTATAAAAATAAATATTTTTTAACAAATTAAAAATTTTCAATTTTATTTCAATATAATTCGAATTCTTATTCAAAATTTTTTTGTTTATTTATATTTTATAAAAGTAATGTTAAATATTTTTAATATTAAAGATTTTAAATTTTATATTTAATAGTGTGAACAAATCATATTTTTTTAAAAAAAATAGTTATTTAACTTATTAAATAATTTTTCAATTTATATTATAATCATGAGTGCCTTATATTTAATTATTTTATTTAAGTTATTTATTTTAATGTTTTGTATTATTCAAAAAATTTTTTAAATAGACTAAAAAATCTATGTTTTTTATTCTATCATTTTCTTCTAATTTTAATTGTTTTTTTTTTGATTTTTCTGCTTCTTTAAAAAAATCTAAATCATTTAATGTAAAAAAATTTATATTTTTATTTTTTTGATAATAAAAATTTGAATATTTTATTCCTTGGTTTTGTATACCTTCTTTTTTTATTTTTTTTAAGAATCGAGATGAATATGTTAATTCTGGGTATTCAAAAAATTTTTCTAAATATAAACATGTGTTAAAGTAAGTATTGTTATTTGCTAAACTGTCTAATATTTTAGCAATTTTTTTTAATTCAAAAAAAATTGATTTTCCTATTTGTTTTAACGGTTTTTTTGTATTATTCGATCCTGTAAAAATAGTTTGGTTTGGTTTTCTTCCATATAAAGCAATATTTTCCCAATTTTTGTTAATATTTTTCCATTCTGCCTTATGAATTGATAATGATTTAGAAAAAAAACATAATATTAACAACAGATCTAAAAACAATATTTGTGTTTTATTTATACCTATGTCTTGAAAGGGGTTAATATCTAATGAACGAACTTCAATATATTGAATGCCATTTTTCTTTATTGTATTGATAATAGAATTACTATGTTTGCTTAACGCTATTTTTGGTCGTATTTGTGTATATAGTTCATTTTCTAATTGTAAAATATTATGGTTAAGTTGATTTAAATTTCCCTTACTATCTTTTAACTTGATTTCTTGAAATTTTTTACAAGTAGTATTCATTACTAATTGGACTGAATCTGTGTATTCTTCTAAGCTGTTATAAGAAATATGAATATTTTTATTTAATTTGTTATTATGTCCAAACTGACTAATACGTAAAGAAGTAGACCATGGTAGATACAAAAATTTTTTTTTATGATATTTTAATTTTTTCTCTACTGTAGAATTATTTAAGCAATTTACAGGTATAGCTGGAGACGCTCCAAATAAGTAAGGAATTATCCATCCTATACGGTAATAATTTCTAATTATTTTTAAATACCCTTCTGAAATAGTAGTGGAGTTATTAGTATTTTCTTGTTGTTCCCAGAATCTTATAGGAAATGAAAAATTATAATGAATTCCAGACATGGTATTCATGAAATTACCATATCTTTTTTGTAATCCTTTTCTATATAATTTTTTTATTTTTCCACTATTAGATTGTCCATAATCCGCTAATTTTATTTTATTATTTTTATTATTATAAAAGGGAATACTGAAAGGCCATAATCTTTCTTGATTATTAATATTTTGAATTGAATATATATATAAATCTTTTAAAAATTTTATTAATGATTCTATATTTTCTTTTTTTGGAGTAACTAATTCTAATAAGTTTTCAGAAAAATCAGTTGTAACCCATTTATGAGTTAGTGTTTTACCCATTTTTTTTGGATGAGAAGTAGTTACTGATAAACCTGTTTTTTTATTTACTCTTAATGCTTCGCGTTCGATTCCTCTAATAATTTTGTTAAAAAACTTTTTATTATTATTTATCCAATTAAGTGCTTTTGAATTTATTGAAATCAATTAAGTTTTCCTGTATTTAAAATAAAGTATTTTAACTATAATTATTTTTTAATGTAATATCTATAAATGATATTTATAAATTTTTAATTATAATTAAATAATTTTTAAATATATTTAATTATAATTAAAAATTATTTGCACCCGAGAGGATTCGAACCTCTGGCCTCTCGGTTCGTAGCCGAGTGCTCTATCCAACTGAGCTACGGGTGCATAAATTTTTATGGTGAGAGAGGGATTCGAACCCTCGATACAATTTTTTTGTATACTCCCTTAGCAGGGGAGAGCCTTCAGCCTCTCGGCCATCTCACCAATGTTTTTATTATTTTTTATTATTGTTTTTATAATTTTTTATATATATATTTATATATTTTTTAATATATTACGTGGTTTAATTAATAAGTCAAATATATTTTATATAAATTTTGATTTAATATATTTTAATTTAGATAAAAAATATTTTTTATATCATTACAGTATTATTAATACCAATTAAATTCAATTCTTATTTAAATTTATTATAAAAACAATAATATTATATGAAACGTGCTTTGCTATTTATATTAGCAGAACACGATTTTTTTTAAATATTTTTTTTTGCATTTTTTTTATTGTATTCGGCTTGAATTCTTTCGTATATTTCTTCTCGATGAACAGAAACATTTTTTGGAGCATTAACACCAATTCTGACTTGATTTCCTTTCACTCCTAATACTGTAACAGTTATTTCATCACCAATAATTAGTGTTTCTCCGACTCGACGCGTTAGAATTAACATTCTAAGATCCTTTTTATTAATAAATAAAATTAATATATTTTATTTTTTCGAAAAAAATAAATATCGTTTTTAAAAGTTTTCGTATCAACTAAACAATATTTAATTAAAACAAATAATTTTAAAAATGTTTATTCTTTTATTATTTTTTCTTTCCATTGTTGTATATTAAATAAAACTTTTTTTATATCTTTAGTGTTTTTTCCTCCACCACATGCTATTTTTTTAGAACCCCCCCCTTTTATTGTAGTGTCACAAATAATTTTTTTAAATATTGTTAATGCATTTTGTTGATCTAATAAATTATTACTAATAGTAACTGTTATTGATAATTTATTTTGATTAAGATATGTAAAAATCATAATGAAATTATTTTTGATATTACGTAATGATTGAATTAATTGATTTTTTAATAAAATATCTTTATCTGTAAAATTTTTAATTAATATTTTATATTTTCCTATTTTTTTAATTTCATTAACTATATCTTTATAAATCGTTAATTCATTTTTTTTATTTAAATATTGTAATTTTTTTTCTAGTATAGCATTATTATTTAATACAGATTTTATATTTTTTATAATGTTTTCAGTATTAGTACAAAATATTGTTTTTATTTCTTGTATCATTGATTCCTGTTTCTGATTATATTGAATAGCAGCATCTCCTGTTACAGCTTCAATTCTTCTTATTCCAGACGATACATTTTGTTCTGCAATAATTTTAAAATAACCAATTTCTCCTGTTCTTAGAACATGAGTTCCTCCACACAATTCTTTTGAATAACTTCCAATAGATAAAACTCTTACTTGATTACTATATTTTGATTCAAATAAAGATAAAACTCCTAATTTTTTTGCTTGTTTTAATTCCATAAAAGTCTCTTCGACTAAGATATTTTTTTGAATGTATTTATTAACTAATTTTTCTATATTAAAAATTTTCTTTAAAGAGATTTTTTTATAATAATTAAAATCAAATCTTAAATGATCTTGATCAATAAACGATCCTTTTTGAAAAATTTGATCATTAATAATATAACGCAATGAAGAATGTAATAGATGAGTAGCTGAATGATTCGCTTGAATTTTTCTTCGAGTTTTACAGTGAACTTTTGCAATGACATTATCATCGGTATTTAAATGTCCTTTAATAATTTTTCCAAAATGTACTATGGAATATAATTGTTTTGTTGTTGTATAAACTTCAAATATTCCGGTTTTGTTATAGATAGTACCTTTATCTCCTATTTGACCTGATGATTCTCCAAAAAATGTTGTTTGATTTAGAATAATTGAAGCATGATCCGGAGATGTAATTGTTTTTTTTTGTTTTCCTTGTGAAGAAATATAAATAATTTTACTATTTGTAGATAAATTATTATATCCTATAAATTTAGATTTTATAACAGGAGGAATATTCTCTATATTTGTAAAATAATTTTTTTTAAATTTTTTACTTCTAGATTTTTGTAAATTCATGCATTGTATAAAACCTTCGTGATCTATTTTAATTTTTTTTTCTTTACATATTTCTTCAGTTAAATCTACAGGGAATCCAAAAGTATCATATAATTGAAAGATTATTGCTCCATTTAATGTATTATTTTTTAATTTATTTAATGCTTTATTTAATACTTTTATTCCATTTTCTAATGTTATAAAAAATTGTTTTTCTTCTTCATATATTGTTTTTTCTATTTCTTTTTGTTTATTAATGAGTATTTTATTGTTTCCTTGCATAGATCGAATTAATACAGGAACAATTTTATAAAAAAATAAATCTTTTATTCCCAAAATATGACCATGTCTTAACGCTCTACGAATAATACGTCTTACAACATATCCTCTACCTTCATTTGAAGGTAGCACTCCGTTTGCGATAATAAATGAAGCGGATCTAATATGGTCAGCGATTATTTTTATAGAAGTTTGATTGTTATTTTTTATTGTAAAAGTATTATAAATTTCGTTGATAATTTCTTTAAAAATATCGATTTCATAACTAGATTTTACCTTTTGTAGTACTGAACTAATACGTTCTAATCCCATACCAGTATCAATAGAAAATGATGTTAAAGGATTTAACGTGTTATTTTTATTTTTATAAAATTGCATAAATACAATATTCCATATTTCAACACATTTTTTTTTTAAAAAAACTGATGGTGATATATTAGAATCATGATTTTTTGTATGTTGATAAAAGATTTCTGTACAAAATCCACATGGACCTATTTCTCCCATTTGCCAAAAATTTTCATTTTCGTATATATTATTATTACTACCAAGAAAAAAAATATTATTTTTTAATTTATTATTTAAAATTTTTTTCCATATTTGATATGTTTCGACATCACCAACATGCACAGTAATCCATAGTTTTTGCGGATCTATATTAAACCATTTTTTATTAGTCATTAATTCCCAAGCAAAAAGAATAGCTTCTTCTTTAGAATAATCATTAAAGCTAAAGTTTCCTAACATTTCAAAAAAAGTATGATGATAATTTGTATATCCTACATGATTAAAATCATTATGTTTTCCTCCTGTTCTTAAACAATTTTGTAATGTAGTTATGCGTTTAAAAACAGGTTTTTCTTTTCCTAAAAAAATATTTTTAAATTGATTCATTCCTGCATTAATAAATAGTAATGTATCGTCATTTTTTGGTATAATATTGTTACCTGATATTATTTCATGATTTTTGTTTTTAAAAAAATCTAAAAAAATATGACGTATTTCATTTGTTTTAAAGTTCATATATCTCCAATTTAAATATTTTTGTTGTGTATATTAATTTATATATTTTTAACATCTGTAATTTAATAAAATAATTTTAATTTAATTTTATTAAATTAACAAAATTAACTTTATAATGTGTCAATTGAAATAAGTGTTTTTAATATTTTTATTAAAAATAATAATTTTAGGTATTTTTTATGATAAAAAAAAAATTAAAATGTATTGTTTCTAATATTTATCAAAATTATTTACGGTTAGATAAATTTTTATCCATATTTTTTCCTCAGTATTCACGATCTTTTTTTAAAAAATGTATTAAAAATAAACAGGTTATTGTGAATCAAACAATTGTTGTTCAACCAAAAAAAAAATTATTATTGGAGATAAAATTACAGTATTACCCATTATTGAAAACACACAATTACATATAAAAAACAATTTTTTTTTAAACATTGTATATGAAGATGATTATTTAATGGTACTTAATAAGCAATGCGGCATTATTATGCATCCTGGTATTAAAAATAACCATGATACTATTTTACATTTATTATTAGAAAAATATGCTTATTTAAATTATATACCTAGAGCTGGTATAGTTCATCGTTTAGATAAAAATACAACAGGTTTAGTAATTATTGCAAAAACATTAGAATCATATTTTTGGTTTAATACTATTATGAAAAATAAAAAGATTACACGTGAATATGAAACTATTGTATATGGATTATTATTTACGGATAAAACTATAGAAAATAATGTAGCTAAACATCCTAAAAAAAGAATTAAAATGAGTGTTCAGAAAATAGGGAAAAAAGCTATTACTTATTATAAAATTTTAGCAAGATACAAATATTTTTCGCATTTGAGGGTTAAACTAGAAACAGGTAGAACTCATCAAATAAGAGTACATATGGAATATATCGGGCATCCTGTACTAGGAGATACGTTATATTCTAAACATAATAAAATTAATAAAATTATTTTTTTAAAACACAACAAAGTTAAATTATTAATTAACAATATAGATCGTCAACTTTTACATTCTAAAAAAATTTCTTTTGTACATCCTATTACACAAAAAAAAATGGATATAGAAATACCATTACCAAAAGATATGAGAGATTGTATTAAACAGTTAAAAAAAATTAATTGATAAAAATCATTTATTAAAATTATTTATTTGTAAATAATTTTATTTTTAATAATCATTAAATACATTAATTTTTATTAAAAATTATATATTATTTGTGATGTATTTTACACCTTTCTGTAATTAGAAAAGTGTTTTTATATTTATTAAATAAATTTTTATTTTTTTTTAATGCGATTAATTATAGTTTTTAATGCCCATAAATACCCATCTTTTCCTAATCCAGAAATTATTCCGTGGGATATATCCGAAAACCAAGAGTTTGTACGAAAATTTTCTCTTGCATATATATTAGAAATATGAACTTCAATAAATGGGATATTTATTGCTGATAATGCATCTCTTAAAGCAATACTAGTATGAGTAAAAGCTGCAGGATTAAAAATAATATATACAATGGATTTATTTTTTGCATTATGAATTTCTTCAATAAGCAAATGTTCTGAATTTGATTGAAAATCAAATAATTGTATATTATATTTATTAGCTTCTTTTTTTAAATTTTTAATAATACTAGATAATGTATATGATCCGTATATTGTTGGTTCTCTTTCCCCTAATAAATTTAAATTAGGTCCGTTAATTAATAAAACATTGTTTTTTTTTTCCATATATTATCCTATTGTACATTGTATTATGTAATTAAAATAAATTATGTTATAAATAATAAAAAAATAATTAATTAGATTAATTTTAAAATTGTTTGTTAGATAATAGAAAAATAATAAAAATATTTTTACAATAAAAATTTTTTATAAAAATAATCTAATTAAAAAATTTTTTTTATTATTATATTGAATAACACATGTATAATTATTTAGAATTACATTCCATTTGTTTATTGTTAATAAAAATTAAGTTAATAATAAACTATTTATTTAACGTTTTCGAGTAAATATTTATGAAAAAAAAGGTGGTTGATGCTTTATTAACTATTAATAAACTCAATGAACAAGATGTTTTTTCGATATTACATGAGATATATAAAAAAGATGTTCAATATTCTGATTTATATTTTCAAAAAGTTGAATCAGAATCTTGGATTTTAGAAAATAGAATTGTTAAAGAAGGAAATTATAGTATAGATAAAGGTGTAGGTATGCGTTGTATATCAGGTTATACTACTTTATTTTCTTATTCTAATATTATTAATTTAGATTCTTTGTATAAACTAATAAATAAAATTAAACAAAAAAATATTAATACCATCATACCTTGCACGATAAATAGAATATCACAGAAATTTATTAATGATGTATATGGTATTAAAAATCCTATAGAAAACTTAAAAGATCAAGAAAAAATAAATATTTTATATAAAATTGATCAAATTGCGAGATCTATTGATTCTCGAGTTACGCAAGTTAATGCAATATTAACAAGTAAGTATGAACAAGTTTTAGTTGCTTCTACTGATGGTAATTTATCAGTGGATATTCGACCATTAGTTGGTTTATCAATACAAGTTTTAGTTGAAGAAAAAGGAAAACGTGAAATAGGTAATATGGGAGGAGGGAAAAGAGAAGAATTTACTTTTTTATTTGAAAAAAATCATAATAGTAGTGAAAAATTATTTGAATCATGGGCTCGAGAAGCTGTACGCATTGCATTAATAAAATTATCAGCTAAAGAAGCCCCTTCGGGATTATTGCCGGTAGTATTAGGTTCAGGATGGCCAGGAGTTTTATTACATGAAGCAGTAGGTCACGGTTTAGAAGGAGATTTTAATAGAAAAAAAACTTCTATTTTTAGTGATAAAATAGGTAAAAAAGTAGCATCTAATTTATGTAGTATAGTTGATAATGGAGCATTATCTTCATTAAGAGGATCACTTAATATTGATGATGAAGGAACTATAACACAGTGTAATACATTGATTGAAAATGGGGTATTAAAATCTTATATGCAAGATAAATTTAATGCTCGATTAATGGGGAATAATTTTTCTACTGGAAATTCACGCAGACAATCTTATGCGTATCTTCCTATGCCTAGAATGACTAATACTTATATGTTACCAGGTAAAGATAAACCTGAAGATATTATAAAAAGTATAGAAAATGGTATTTATGCTAAGAATTTTTCTGGAGGTCAAGTTGATATTACTTCTGGTGAATTTGTATTTTCTACATCAGAAGCATATTTAATACGTAAAGGAAAAATTATTCATCCAATAAAAAAAACAATGTTAATTGGCTCAGGAATTGAAGTAATGAATAAAATTTCTATGGTTGGTAATGATTTAGCTTTAGATTCAGGTGTAGGAATATGTGTTAAGGAAGGCCAAAGTATTCCAGTTGGAGTGGGGCAGCCTACCTTGCGAATAGATTCTCTGACTGTAGGTGGTACTAAATAAATTTTATATATATAAAAATATTGTTATGTAGTATACACATAGAATTTATAAAATAATTATGCAGCAATATATACTGCATGATTATTTCAATTATTTATTATTAAATGTTATTTTAATCGTTCTTTAATACGAGCAGATTTTCCTGTTCTTCCTCTTAAAAAATATAATTTAGATTTTCTTACATGACCTTTCCGTAATATAATTATTTTTTCAATAATAGGAGAATATTTTTGAAATACTCGTTCTATTCCTTCTCCATTAGATATTTTTCTTACAGTAAAAGATGAATTTATGCTTCTATTTTTTTTACTTATAACAACACCTGTAAAATTTTGAGTTCTTTTTTTTTCCCCTTCTACAATCCATACACTTACTTCTATAGTATCTCCTGTTTTAAATATAGGAAATGTTTTTTTCATTTGTTTTTGTTCAATTTTTTGAATTATATTATACATAATTTGCTCATTTTTTCTGTCTTAAATTATTTTTTTATATTTATTTATCTTTATTAAATTTAATGTTATATAATAAGTCAGGCCTTTTTTCCCAAGTTTTTTTTATCGCATTTTTTATTCTCCATTCGTTAATTTTATTATGATTTCCAGATAATAGTACTTGAGGAACTTGAATTCCAGAAACTGTTTTTGGTCGTGTATAATGAGCGTGATCTAAAATTCCTGTAAAAAAAGATTCTTCTTTTAAAGATTGTTTTTTGGATATTACTCCTGGAATAAATCTAGTAATAACATCAATTAATACCATCGCAGCTAGTTCACCTCCACTTAAAATATAATCGCCAATTGACCATTCTTCATCAATTTCATTTTCAATAACCCTTTCATCAATACCTTCATATCTTCCACATACGAATATTAATGTTTTATTTTTAATAATTTTATTTATGTTTTTTTGATTTATTTGTTTTCCTTGAGGAGATAAATAAATTACTTTAATAGGATTTTTACATAATAATTTTGCGTTATTAATTGCTTTCTGTAATGGAGGTGCAGTAAATATCATTCCAGCTCCTCCACCATATGGCTTGTCGTCAATGTTTTTTCTTTTTTGATCAGAAAAATTTCTTAGTTGTAATAATGTTATTGTAATTATGTTTTTTTTAATTGCTTTATGTATTATTCCATATTTCATAATTGGAAAAAACATTTCAGGAAAAATGCTAATAATTTTTATATCCATAATTATCTTCAAATTTTTTATTTTACTTAATATAAAAAATTGTTTTTAACAATAATTGTTTTAATATTAATATTCACTTTTATTATGATTTTTGATACTATAAAAGGAATATATATTTCTTTTTTTTTTTCATTATTATGAATAACAAGTATATCATAAAATTTATTTTCAATGATATGCGTAACTATTCCTAAGTGTTTGTCGATTTCATCATAAACATTACAATTAATAATATCTTTCCAATAATATTCTCCTTTGCGTAAATATGAAAGATTAGTTTGATTTACTAAAATTTTTTTATTTATTAGAATATTGCATTCATTTCTATTATTTATATCAACTATTTTTATAATAAATTTTTTATTATGAATTTTCCAACTTTCTAATTGAATTTTTTCAAAATAAGTATGATTTTGAATAATCCAAGGTTTATATGAAAATATTTTTTTTTTTATTTCAGTAAAAGAAATTAGATGCAACCATCCTGATACTCCAAATGGAGAACTAATTTTACCGACTATTATTAAATTTCTTTGATCATAAAGTATGTTTTTTTTTTCTTTGTTCATATTTTTATGATTTTTTTTGTTTTTTTATTAAATATTTAGTTTTTTCAGAAAATTGCGCGCCTTGTTTAATCCAATATTGTAATCTATCATCGTTAATATAGATCTTTTCTTTTCTATTTTTACATATAGGACTAAAAAACCCAATTTTTTCAATAAATTTTCCATCTCTTGGTGATTTATTATTTGCAATAACTATTTTATAAAACGGTTTTTTTTTAGCTCCGTGACGTGCTAATCTTATTTTAATCATTTTTATTTTGCCTATATAGTTATATTTTTTTATTTTAAAAAAATATTTTTTAGATTTTCAAAAATACTCTTAATATTTCCTTTTTTTACTTTTTTCATGATTTTTTGTAAATATAAAAATTGTTTTAACATAATATTAATATCTTGTATATGTACCCCTGAACCTAATGCAATTCTTTTTTTTCGCGAAAATTTAATAATATTAGGATTTTTTTTTTCTTTTTCATTCATAGAATAAATAATTGCAGAAAATTTTTTTAATGTTTTATCATCAATTGATGATTTATTAGAATTATTAAAAAAATTATTATTAGGTAATCGATTAATAAAACTACTTAAACCTCCTATTTTTTTTAACTCTTGAATATGCATTAAAAAATCGTTTAAATCAAAATTTTTATTTGAATTTATTGTTTTAGATAAGTTTTTTGATTGTTTATCTGTTATTTTATTTTCTATTTCTTCAATTATTGATACAACATCATCCATACCTAAAATTCTTTTAGCAATTTTTTCAGGATCAAACAATTCAATAGCATTTATTTTTTCACCTGATCCGATAAATTTGATAGGTTTTCCTGTCATTTCTCTAACTGACAAAGCAACTCCTGCTCGAGAATTTCCATCTGTTTTTGTTATTATTATTCCTGTTAGATCAATGTATTGCTTAAATTGGTTAGTAATATTATTAGCATCTTGACCAACCATTGCGTCAATAATTAATAATGTTTCAATAGGAGAAATAGATTGATAGATATCATTTAATTCATTCATCATTACTACATTATCATGAAGTCTTCCAGCAGTATCAATTATAACAACTTCATAATTATTTTTTTTACTATATTTTATAGCTGATTGTGCGATTTCTATCGGTTTTTTATTTTTTAATGGAAGAAAAAAATCTATTTTAATTTGATTAGATAAAATTTGTAATTGTTCAATAGCTGCTGGTCGATATATATCTAATGAAGTTATTAATATTTTTTTTTTATTTTTTTCTTTAATATATTTACCTAATTTTGCTGATGTTGTTGTCTTTCCCATTCCTTGTAATCCAACTAATAAAATTATAGATGGAATAGATGATGATAAATTTAAATTTTGATTTTTACTTTGCATACAAAATATTAATTCTTTTTGTACAATTTTTATAAATTCTTGTCCAGGTGTAAGAGTATTATTTAGTTCTTTTCCAATTGCTTTAATTTCAACATTTTTAATAAATTTTTTTACTACTGGCAAAGAAACATCTGCTTCTAATAAAGCTGTTCTAACTTCTCTTAAAGTATCATAAATGTTTTTTTGAGTAATTCTACCAGAATTAGATACTTTATTTAAAATTTTACGTAAATGTTCAGTTAAATTGTTAAACATTTTTTTCTCAATTTTCTATATGAAATAATTATATATAAAACATTATTTTATGTGATTACTATAGGTAGTAAATAAAGTTAACTTAGTATAAATAATATAATTTTTTTTATCTTTTATAATAAATTAATTTTAATATAATCTATACTAAATAGACAATTTAAATAACAAAAATTTTATTTTTTTAAATATTTATATTTTAATAAGTATTATTAAATATTATAATTTTAATTATTAAAATATTTTACATTTATTTTTTTAAAAATTATTACAATTATTAATTGAATAAGATCCTAGTGTTTTACAAAAATCGGTTAAATTTTTTATATCATCAATAATTTTTATAATATTATTATTACTTAGTTTATGTTTAATTTCAAAATAAAAAAAATGCTTTATTGGATCTTCGATAATAGGAAACGTTTGAATTTTATGAATAATAATTTCATTTTCTTGAACTATTCTGATAATTTTTAATAAATTATTTATTTTATTTTGAACAATAAAAATAAAAGACATTTTAACTACTTCATTTTCTTTATTTTTTTTTGGTTTATTAGAAATAATAATAAATCTAGTAATATTATTTTTTTTATTAGCAATATTATCTTTAATAACTTTTAAATTATATAAAGATCCTCCTTCTTGACTTCCTAATACCGCTTTTTCAATTGAATTATATTGCGATATTTTTTCCATACCATTAGAACTGCTATGTACATTTTTTATTTTCCAATGAGGAAACAATTTAATAAAATTACTACACTGTTTTAAAGGTTGATAATGTGAATATACAGTTTTTATAGTTGAATAATTAGCATGTTTAACAGACAATAAACAGTGATTAATTAATAAAAATATCTCATTAATAATAAAAACATTGTGTTTCAATAATAAATTAAATACTTCTTGAATCGATCCTGAACTAGTATTTTCTAATGGTAATAATCCATAATATGAACTATTTGATTCAACATAATTAATAATTTCTTTAAAATTATCAGTTTTAATAATATTAAACGTATAATTATTTATTTGATTTTTTTGGTATTCTAAAAATGCTAGGTATGAATATGAGCCTTCAGGTCCAAGTAATGCAATTTTTTTTATTTTTTTATGTAATTCATTTTGAATAAAATATGTTTGCTCTTGAATTGAATTCGAAATAATTAATTTAAATATTTGTACCGCAAACTCTGTATTAAGTTGTTTAGTTTTAGCAAGTATTTGAATATTATCTATTAGTTCTTTTTCTCTGTGTTTATCTTTGATATTTAAATTATTTAAAATTTTTTCTTTAGCTATTTCTTGAGCAAGCATTTTTCTTTTAGCAAGCAAAGAAATAATTTTATAATCGATTTCGTTAATTTGTATACGAATTTTTTCTATTATTTTTTTTTTTTTCATATTTTAAAATCCACTATGTAATTTACATACATGAAATAATGATAAATCTTTTTAATTTTAGATTGCAATATAATTTTTATCTAAATTAGACTATGATTTAAAATTATAATTTTTCATTCATTAATTATATTTATTATAATATTATTCATATAATACATGAATATTTTTGTTTAATTTAGTTATGAACTTTAATTATAATGAATATACTTTAATTATTAAATTGATCGTGTTATTATTTTTAATAGATTTTAATTAAAATTTATTTAATTTAATAATCTGTATATTTTAAAAAATTTTTTTATATACAATATTATTGTATCTTTAAATGAAATATTTTATATACAAAAATTTTGAATCATATAGGTTATATAAATATGAAAACTTTTTCAGCAAAAAAAAATGAAATTGAAAAAAAATGGTATTATATAGATGCCAAAAATAAAATATTAGGAAGATTAGCAACTATTTTATCTACATATCTAAGAGGTAAACATAAACCAGAATATACTAGTCATATGGATACTGGTGATTATATAATTGTTATTAACGCTAAAAAAATATTATTAACAGGAAAGAAAAATAGCGATAAAATGTATTACCATCACACAGGATATATAGGTGGAATTAAAAAAATTAGTTTTAAAGACATGATTATTAAAAATCCAGAACGTGTTATTTATCTTGCAGTGAAAGGTATGTTACCAAAAAACACATTAAGCAAATCCGTATTAAAAAACTTAAAAATTTTTTCGGATTCAGAACATACTCATGCAGCTCAAAATCCACAATTATTAAAAATTTAGATTTTAACAATATCAGGCAATTATAATTATGCAAAATTATGGGACAGGTAGAAGAAAAAGTTCTTCAGCTCGTGTTTTTATAAAAAAAGGAAGTGGTAATATTATAATTAATAAATTTGCCATAGAAAAATATTTTTTAAGGGAAAATGCTAGAAAAATAATTTTGCAACCTTTATTTTTAGTTAATATGAATGATAAAATGGATTTATATATAACTGTAAAAGGAGGAGGTAATTCTGGACAAGCAGGAGCAATACGTCACGGAATAACTCGTGCTTTAATTAATTATGATCAAACTTTTAAATCTATATTAAAAAAATCAGGATTTGTTACTAGAGATTCTAGAGAAGTAGAAAGAAAAAAAGTAGGTTTAAGAAAATCCAGAAAAAAACCGCAATTTTCAAAACGTTAATTAGAATATTTTTTTCAACACGAGATATAATTTTATCCGAGTTGAAAAAAATAAAATGTATATCTATATTTTTAAAATAATTAACTATTTTTATTTAAAAATAACCATAAATTTTTACATAAATTCTGAATTCCTATTTTTTCCTTTGCTGATATAAAAAAAATTTTGTCTTGATAATCTATTTTTTTTAATATTTTAGATATTTGTATATTTTCATTTTTTTTATTTATTAAGTCAATTTTATTAAATACAATCCATCTAGGTTTTAAATATAATTCGTTACTATAATTTTTAATTTCATTTAATATTATTTTTATATTTTGCAATAAATCTGAACCGTCGGATGGCATAATATCAATAATATGTATGAGTATTTTACATCGCTCTAAATGTTTTAAAAATTGAATACCTAAACCGATTCCTTTATGTGCGTTTTTAATTAATCCAGGAATATCAGCAATAACAAATTTTTTTTTTAAACTAACTTTAACTACTCCTAGATATGGATGTAATGTAGTAAATGGATAAGAGGCTGTTTTTGACAACGATTTTGAAATGCTATTAATTAAAGTTGATTTTCCAGCATTAGGTAATCCTAATGTACCAACGTCAGCTAATATTATTAATTTTAATTTAATTTTTCTTGATTCACCTTTTTTTCCCAATGTTTTTTTATAAGGGGATCTATTGGTAGAAGATTTAAATCGAAGATTACCTAATCCATTATAACCTCCTTTTACAATTAATATTTTTTTTTTTTCTTTACTGTCAAAGTCTGTAATTAATGTATTACTAATAGAATCAATTATTTGAGTTCCTACAGGAACTGTAATTATTAAATCACTACCATTTTTTCCGGTGCAATTTTTTGGTTTACCAGGGTATCCGTGTTCCGCTTGAAATTTTTTTTTAAATTGATATGCTGATAAGGTATTTATATTTGTATCAATTTCAATCCAAATATCACCTCCTTTTCCTCCATTACCTCCATCAGGCCCCCCTTTAGGGATAAATTTTTCTCTTCGAAAACTAATACAACCATCACCTCCGTTTCCAGCTGTAACTTCAATATCTACTTCGTCAATAAATTTCATAATATTCCTAAAAAAATTAATATATGTTTAATATTTAATTTTTTATATTATTGATAATAATTACTACATTAATTAAATAATATTAATATAATTACGATTATTTTTTCCTTTTTTTATAAATTGAACAAATCCATGTTTTATAGCAAATAAAGTGTGATCTTTACCACATTTTACATTTAAACCGGGATGAAATTTTGTTCCTCTTTGTCTTACTAAAATACATCCTGCTACGACATGTTCCCCCCCAAATTTTTTTACTCCTAATTTTTTGGGGTTTGAATCTCGACCATTTCGAGTTGAACCTCCAGCTTTTTTATGTGCCATTTTTTTTCTCTTTATTAGTAGTGGATTTTCATAATTTTTATTGAAGTAAATAGCTGTCTATGACCTTGTGTTTTTTTATAGTGTTTTCTTCTTTTGAATTTAATAATATTAATTTTTTTTAATTTTCCTTGTTCTGATATTTGAGCATCAATATATGAATTTTGTAAATATGGTTGACCTAATTTTTTTTTATTATTTTTATTGATCATTAATATTTTTTTTATTTTTATTATAGATCCAATAGATTCTGTTAATCTTTCTATTTTTATTATATCGCCTTCTGAAACACGATATTGTTTACCTCCACTAATAAAAATGGCATACATAAAATTTTTTTCCTTATTATTAAAAATTTAAAATTTTTTATTTTAATTTATTGAATTATTAATTCATATATGTATTTAAATTATCATGTAAATAAATAATTTTTCAATAAAAATTAAAACTCTGTTTTTTTAAAAAAACTTTTACTTTTATTTAAAAATACATATAAATATGTATTTTAATTAAATTTTTTATTATATGTATAAAATATTTTTTTTAATTTATTAAATATATCTAATAAAATTATATTTTATAAACATATTTAATCTTTTATAAAATTAAAATTAATAAAAAATTTCTTAAATATCTGTTTTCTATATTTTTTAATAAAAAATATAGAAAATTTTATGTTTATATCATAAATTTTAAATTTTATATTTTATTTAAAATATTTAATTAATTAAAAATTAATTTTTTAATTTATATATTTTATAAAATTATTTCATTTAAAAAGAAATTTTTTTACTTTTTTTTTTCCATTCTTCAGGTGTAAAAGTATAAATGTTGATAGCGTGAATAGTTTTATTTGTAATATAAACTGTTAGAGGGGCGTATATAATTTTTTGTCGTTGCAAAGAATTCATATTATGAAATATTTTATCAACTGCAATAATTTTTATATTATTTTCATCCCCTTCAACATAGATTTCTTGTAATGATATTTTTTCTTGAATTATTTTTTTTATTTTTTTTATGATCATATGTATGTGATTTATTTTTATATAGTGAAATCATATTTAACAAATAATTGATTATAAAAATACTATTAGATTTATTAATGATCTGTATATTATAATAAAAATTAATAATTATTAAGTAGTTAGATTAATAAAACCAATGAATTTTATTCAATTATAGTATTTATTATAGTGAATAAAAATTATTTATATATAGTATATAATACTATACTAATTATTTTAAATATAAATAAAAATTTTTTTCTATTTTTGATTTTAATTCTATTTTTACTTTTAATATTACAATATCTATATCACTATTTTATTAAAAAGTTAATCATTGTAAATCCTAATATTTTAATTTAGATATATTTAATAGAATAGATTATGGAGAATATAGTATGATAGATCAAATTCCTATTACAATATCTGGTGAAAAAAAACTTATAAAAGAATTAAACATATTAAAAAAAATTAAAAGACCCCAAATTATTAATGCTTTAAAAGAAGCAAGAAATCATGGAGATTTAAAAGAAAATGCTGAATATCATGCAGCTCGTGAAGAACAGAGTTTTTGTGAAGGAAGAATTAGATATATTGAAACGATATTATCAAAAGCAAATATTATAGATATTAAAAAAATTAATAGCAATGGTCGAGTTATTTTTGGATCTACAATTACAATTTTAAATATATTTCAAAAAAAAATTAGTACATATCGGATTGTCGGAGATGATGAATCTAATTTTAAAAAAAAATTAATTTCAATTAATTCTCCTGTTGCTCGTTATTTAATAGGCAAAAAAATAAATGATATTGTATCAGTTAAAACCCCTCGAGGTTCAGTATCATATAAAATTTTGAGTATTGAACATATTTAAATTCTTCTTTTAGTTAAATTTTTATTCATAAGATATAAAATATTTTTATTTATTTTAAAATATGAAATTAAGTCAATAAAATTTAATTAGAAAAATATTTTGTTTATATTTTTTGATTATTAATAAATATTACAATTTATGATTTTATATAATTCAAAAATATTTATTTTTTTAAACATTAAACTATGAAGAAATATTATGAATAAAAAAAATCGATCTATTAATTATTTAAATCGGTTTAAGTGTTATTTTAAAGATAAATACACACGTGATGCACATGAAAGAAAAATACGCTCTCGATCTTGGTTTAAATTAGAAGAAATTGATCGTATTGATAATATTATTACAAATAAAAAACATATAGTAGATTTAGGATCATATCCAGGAGGTTGGTCTCAGTACATTGCAAAAAAAACAATATTACAAAAAAACAGAGAAATTATTGCCATTGATATTACTTTTATGAAACCAATAGAAGGGGTATCATTCATTCAGGGAGATGTAATGAAACAAGAGTTTTTGGATTCATTTTTAGGTTATTTAAAAAAAAAACCTATTGATTTATTAGTATCAGATATGGCGCCTAAAACTACTGGTATTGCATCAATAGATGTTTCTAAATCTATTTATTTAGCTCAATTAGCTTTTAGTATTGCGAAAATAGTTTTGATTAATTCAGGTTGTTTTTTAGTTAAAGTTTTTCAGGGAGATGGATTCGATGCATATTTAAGAACAATACGTAGCTATTTTTCGTCTGTTAAAATAAGAAAACCGAAATCATCACGATCGTATTCACGTGAAGTTTTCATTGTTGCAGGTAATAAAAAAAAATAAAATTATCTGTTGTTATTTAAATTTTGTAATTATTATGAGGTTACTTTTTTGAATGATACGACTAAAAATTTGATCTTTTGGTTGATAATTTCAATTTTAGTGATGTCTATTTTCCAAAGCATTAATGTAAATAGTATAAAACTTAAAAAAGTAGATTATTCTACTTTTAAAACAGAAATTAACCAAGATCAAATTCATGAAGTACAAATTAACAGTAATTATATCAAAGTCATTAAAAAAGATAGTAGTCAATATGGTACATATGTTCCTATGAATGATCCTAGACTATTAGATAATTTATTAAAAAATCATATTAAAATTACAGGAATAGCTCCAGAACAACCTAATTGGTTCATTTCTTTAATGTTTTCTTGGTTTCCAATGTTGTTTTTAATAGGTATTTGGCTCTTTTTTATGAAACAAATTCAAATTAATGGAGGTGGAAAAGGAGCATTATCTTTTGGAAAAAGTAAAGCTAAAATGTTAATGGAGAATGAAATAAAAATTACTTTTAATGACGTTGCAGGATGTGATGAAGCTAAAGAAGAAGTAGAAGAATTAGTAGAATACTTAAGAGAACCTGAAAAATTTAAAAAATTAGGAGCTAAAATACCAAAGGGAATTTTAATGATTGGACCTCCTGGAACTGGTAAAACTTTATTAGCTAAAGCTATTGCAGGAGAAGCTAAAGTTCCTTTTTTTACTATTTCGGGTTCTGATTTTGTAGAAATGTTTGTAGGAGTTGGGGCATCTAGAGTTCGAGATATGTTTGAACAATCTAGACGAGTTGCTCCTTGTATTATATTTATTGATGAAATTGACGCAGTAGGTAGACAGAGAGGAGCTGGTTTAGGAGGAGGGCATGATGAAAGAGAACAAACTTTAAATCAAATGCTTGTTGAAATGGATGGGTTTGAAGGAAATGAAGGGGTAATTTTAATTGCTGCAACTAATAGACCTGATGTATTAGATCCAGCATTATTAAGGCCTGGTAGATTTGATAGACAAGTTGTAGTGTCGTTACCTGATATCAGGGGTAGAAAAAATATATTAGATTTGCATATGAAAAAAATTCCTTTCAAAAAGGATGTTAATTCTATGACTATTGCAAGAGGTACTCCTGGTTTTTCTGGTGCAGATTTAGCAAATTTAGTTAACGAAGCTGCTTTATTTTCTGCTCGTTGTGGAAAAACAGTTGTTTCTATGTTTGCTTTTGAAAAAGCAAAAGATAAAATATTATTAGGTGCGGAAAGAAAATCCATGGTTATGAGTGAGTTTCAAAAAGAAGCTACAGCTTATCATGAAGCTGGTCATGCTATTGTAGGAAGATTAGTTCCAGAACATGATCCAGCTCATAAAGTTACGATTATTCCTCGAGGAAAAGCTTTAGGAGTAACTTTTTTTCTTCCTACAGAAGATGCTTTAAGCATTAGCCGTAATAAATTAGAAAGTCAAATATCTACATTATATGGAGGTCGGTTGGCGGAAGAAATAATTTATGGTAAAAAACTGGTTTCTACTGGAGCTTCAAATGATATAAAGATTGCAACAAGTTTAGCTCGTAATATGGTTACTAAATGGGGTTTTTCAGAAAAATTAGGCCCTTTATTATATTTTAAAGACGAAGAAGAAATTTTTTTAGGAAGAGATGTTTCTCGTAATAAATCTATTTCTGATAAGACAGCAAGAATTATTGATAAAGAAATTAAGGTAATAATCGATCGAAATTATGAAAGAGCTAGGAATATTTTATCAAAAAATTTAGATATTTTACATTCTATGAAAGATGCTTTATTAAAATATGAAACAATTGAATCTCTACAAATAGATGAATTAATGAATAAAAAAAATGTTACTCCCCCTTTTGATTATAAAGAAAAATAATAAAAAATTATTATAATTTTTGCGATGTTAGATATAAGAATTATATTAATTGAGATAATTTAATTATCTAGAAATTTTTTTGTAAAATTTAAATAAATTAGATTAATAATGTGTTTTAAAACAAATACAAATATAAATAATTTTAAAAAAATATTTTTAATATTGGTTATTCATTATATCTTTTTATTTACGATTATAGTAACGTAATTGTAGATGATGATTAATAACGACAATATATTATTAAGGATTGTTATTAATCATTACCTATTTTTTAGTATTTTTGTACTATGTTTAATTTTTTTTAAATATTTTACAAAATATGAAATAATATTTATTTTTAATTTTATATGTTTTAAATTTTTTATTATTATCTATATAATAAATTAGATTTTATTTATTTATAAATTTAATAATTATTTAAAACCATTAATTATAATTATACAAATGTTATACTAAATATAAATCGTTATAATATGTAAATAACAAATTTAATTATATTTAATATATAAAATATATAATTATTTATATTTAAAAATTTTTTATAATTAATAAACAAAATTTTTTTTTAAAAATAGAAAATTTAACAAATTTATTAATATATACAAATTTAATTTTTTATAGATAAATTTTATATAATATCTAATAATTTATAAAAATTGAGTATTTTTATGAATCATTTAATTTTAATTTCTTTTATTTTTATATCATTAGTGTTAATTTTTTTAATTATTATGCAATCTGGAAAAGATGAAAATACAACATTTTATGGTAGCGCTAACGCTTCTATGAATCTATTAAAAATAAACCCTAATAGAAATAAATTTGTTGTAATTTTTACAGGAATATGTGCTTTTATATTTTTTATAACAACAATATTTTTATGTAGAATTAATATTTATCAACAAGAAAAAAATATTTTATTATCAAAAAATGATAATATTTATAGTCAAATGCAAAAAAAAGAAAATGAAAATAAAAAAAAGTAATTTTTATTATTTATAATATGTAAAAATATTGATCAAATATAACAAAATTATTTTTTTTATATATTTTTATTAAAATAATGCCGAGGTGGTGAAATTGGTAAACACGCTATCTTGAGGGGGTAGTGCTTCAATTGAAGCATGTGGGTTCAAATCCCATCCTCGGTATGAATATTGTATTTTTTATAATTTTTATAAAATTTTTTGTTAAATAAACATCTAAAGATACTAATAATCAAATAAAATATATAAAAATATTTTTTTATAAAAATTTGATTCATATAATAAGCTCCTGCGGTTTAGGGGCTTTTATTATATAAAAATGTATTTAATACGTTTATATTACATACTAAATATACTTACTAATATATTTAATACGTTAAAGCAATTTTTATCATTATTATATTTTTATAATTAATTAAATTATAGTTTAAAAAAAATATTTATAAAAATTTTTTATATAACAATTTAGATGGAGGATGCTTGTTATGAATAAGGAAATTTTATCTGTAGTCGAATCTGTTTCTAATGAAAAATCCTTACCTCGAGAAAAAATATTTGAAGCATTAGAAATTGCATTATCAACAGCTACTAAGAAAAATTATGATCAAGATATAGATATTAGGGTTAGTATAAATAGAAAAAATGGCACATTTGATACTTTTAGGAGATGGAAAATTGTTTTACAAGTAGTTCATCCTACGAAAGAAATTACTTTAGAAGCGGCTCAGTTTGAAGATGCTTCTTTGAAGTTATATGATTATATGGAATATACGATTGACTCTATCGCTTTTAACCGTATTACAACTCAAACTGCTAAACAAGTTATAGTACAAAAAGTAAGAGAAGCTGAAAGATTAATGGTAATTGAACAATTTAAAACACGAATAGGAGAAATAATTACTGGAATAGTAAAAAAGAATACTAGAGAATGTATAATTCTAGATTTAGGAAATAATGCTGAAGGTATCATACCTAGAGAAGATATGTTGCCAAGAGAAAATTTTCGTCCAGGAGATCGAATTCGGGGATTTTTGTATGATGTTAATCCTGAATTAAAAGGGGCTCAATTATTCATTAGTAGATCTAAATCAGAGATGTTAATTGAATTATTTCGTATTGAAGTTCCTGAGATTGGAGAAAAAATTATTAAGATTAAAGCTGCTGCAAGAGATCCAGGATCAAGAGCAAAAATAGCAGTAATGACTAATGATAAACGTATTGATCCAGTTGGAGCTTGTGTAGGGATGCGTGGAGCTAGAGTACAAGCTGTGTCTAGTGAACTATGTGGAGAACGAATTGATGTTGTTTTATGGGATGATAATCCAGCTCAATTTGTAATTAATGCAATGTCTCCTGCTGAAGTAGTGTCAATTATTGTAGATGAAGATCACAAATCAATGGATATTGCAGTAGATATTTTAAATTTAGCTCAAGCTATTGGAAGAAATGGTCAAAATGTGCGATTAGCTTCACAATTAAGCGGATGGGAGTTAAATGTTATGACTACAAGTGATTTGGATGAAAAACATCAAAAAGAAACATTAATTACGAAAAAAAAATTTAATAAATATTTAGAAATAGATGATAAAACTTCAGATTTATTAATCAATTCTGGTTTTTCTTCGTTAGAAGAAATTGCTTATGTTCCTTTTAAAGAATTATTAAACATTAATGGAATGAATGAAGAGCAAATAAAAAATATTCGTACAAAAGCAAAAGAAAATATAAAAATATTAGAAAAAGAACGAATACAAAATTTAGAAAAAGAATTACCAATTCAAGAATTATTACATTTAAATGGAATGAGTAAAGAATTAGCTTTTCAATTATTATCAAAAAAAATTAAATCTTTATCAAATTTAGCTGATCAAAGTATAGATGATTTAATTGATATTGAAGGTTTGACATCTGAAAAAGCAGGAGATTTAATTATGCAAGCACGTAATATATGTTGGTTTAGTAAAAACTTTTAATTATAAGGAAAAATAATTCATGAAAGAAAATAATATTACAATAATGTCTAAAAATATGAATATTTCAGTATCTGAATTAATTAGTCAGTTTTCTAAAATAGGCATTTTTAAACAAGACAATGATTATGTTACAGAAGAAGAAAAAAAAATTTTATTAGATTATTTAAAAAATAATCAAGACAGCACGTTACAAACATTAAGTTTAAAACGTGCGATAAAAAGCACTATGAATATAGTTGGTACAGGAGGAAAAAGTAAAGAAGTTTTAATTGAAATAAGAAAAAAACATACTTATTTTAAAAGTAAAAAAATTTTTTGTAATATAGAAAATAGTAGTTCTACTAAAAATAATAAGGTTATAAATAAAAAAGTAATTAATAAAAATAATGATATTGATAAAAACAATATTTTACATAATCAATTACAAAATACAAAATTTGATAATAATATAAAAATAAAAAAAAATAATAATTCCATCATCAAAAATAAAAATGATAACAATCATCTTATAAATTTAGATAAAAAAATAATTAAAAAAGATGTTTTTATAAAAAAAACGGATAAATTTTTAGATAAAAAAAGAAATTTAACTAATGAAAAAAAAGAAAATAGTACAAATGTGTTTCAAAATCATTTGTTTCACAAAAAAAACAACGTTCTTATAAAAAAAAAAAATAATGATCATGAAAAAAATATAAATTCACAAACCATAAAACCACAACGTATACGTAATATTAATAATTTTCGAACAAAAAAAAATAACAAATTTACAGAATTTAATAAAGGTCAAGAATTGGTAAAAAATAACATTAGAAGAAATAAAAAAAATCGAAATAACAGTAAATTGAAATCATTAAAACAAGCATTTAAAAAACCTATTAATGTTATTAATAAAGATATATTTATAGGAGAGAATATTAAAGTTTTTGAATTAGCTAATAAAATGGCAGTAAAAAGTGCAATTGTTATAAAAAAAATGATGGATTTAGGTATAATAGCTACAATTAATCAAATATTAGATCAAGATACAGCTCAATTAGTTGCAGAAGAAATGGGTCATAAAGTCATTATTCACAATGATAATGATTTAGAAGAAAAATTAATGCAAAATCGTATTATAAATCATAATTTAATGGTGGAAACAAGAGCTCCTATAGTTACTGTTATGGGGCATGTTGATCACGGAAAAACATCTTTATTAGATTTTATTAGATCAACTAAAGTTGCTTATAACGAAGCAGGTGGAATTACTCAACATATAGGGGCATATAACGTATCTACACCTAAGGGAAATATTACTTTTTTAGATACTCCTGGTCATGCTGCTTTTACTTCAATGAGATCTAGAGGGGTTAAAATTACAGATATTGTAGTTTTAATTATTGCAGCAGATGATGGAGTAAAACCACAAACATTAGAAGCAATACAACATGCAAAAGCAGCTAAAGTACCAATTATAGTAGCAATCAATAAAATTGATCGTAATGTTTTGAATATTGATCAAATTAAACAGACTTTAATGCAGCATGGAGTAGTTACAGAAGAATGGGGAGGAGAAAATATTTTTGTTCTTATATCAGCAAAAACAGGAAAAGGAATAGATATTTTATTAAATGCAATTTTATTACAGGCAGAAATGTTAGAGCTAAAAGCTGCTCATAAAGGTATGGCTCATGGTGTTATTATTGAATCATATCTTGATAAAGGAAAAGGTCCTATTGCAACAATATTAATTAAAGAAGGTCTTCTAAAAAAAGGCGATGTAATTTTATCAGGAAGTTCATATGGTAAAATTCGAGCAATGAAGAATGAATTAGGAAAAAATGTAAGTAAAGCTGGGCCTTCTATTCCTGTATCAATTTTAGGATTTTCTTCCTTACCTGAAATTGGAAATGAAATAAATGTTGTACATGACGAAAAAAAAGCGCGTGAAGTTGCAATATATAAATTATCAAAAGATAGAGAGTTTAAATTAGGAAAAAATCGTCGATTAAACTTGGAAAATATTTTTGAAAACATAAAAGAAGGCGCTTTTTCATCATTAAACATTATTTTAAAATCAGATGTAAAGGGGTCGTTAGAAGCAATATGTGAATCTTTAGAAAAACTATCTAATAATGAAGTAAAAATAAAAATTATTGGATCAGGAGTTGGAGCAATAACAGAAACAGATACATCTTTAGCAATAGCTTCAAATGCTATTATAATTGGTTTTAATGTAAGAGCTGATATTTCTTCTAAACGTATCATTGAAACAGAAAACTTAGATTTAAGGTACTATTCAGTAATATATGATTTAATTAATGATGTCAAAAATGCAATGAGCGGCATGATATCTCCTAAGTATAAACAAGAAATTTTAGGATTAGCAGAAGTACGTAACGTTTTTAAATCTCCTAAATTTAATTCGATTGCAGGATGTATGGTTATAGAGGGTATTGTTAAGCGTAATAATCCAATTAGAGTGTTAAGAGATAATGTAGTAATATATGAAGGTGAATTAGAATCATTACGAAGATATAAAGAAGATGTATCTGAAGTACATCATGGAATAGAATGCGGAATAGGTGTAAAAAATTATCAAGATATATGTGTTAAAGATATAATTGAAGTATTTGAAATGAAAGAAGTACAACGTAATATTCAAGATTAAATATCTTAAAATAAAATTTATTCAATAAGGTTAATTTTTTTGAAAAATATAAATTATACACAAAAAAATATAAAAAATTTTCGATCTCATCGTATATCATCTCTATTAAAAAAAGAATTATCGTGTATTGTACAAAGGTATATAAGAGATCCTCGTATTGATTATATGATTACTGTATCTGAAGTAAATGTTTCAAAAGACTTATCTCATGCTAAAATATTTATTACATTATTTAATAATACGAATGTTCAATACAATAATCAATTTGATAAAAAAATGAATCAAATATTAAGAATATTAAACTGTGCATCAGGGTATATACGGTGTTTAATTGCTAAAAAAATTAATATTCGAATTTCTCCCAATTTAAAATTTTATTTTGATAACTCTCTTAAATATGGAGAAACAATATCCAATATTATTAATAAAAATAAAATAAATAATCAATATCAAAATTTATAATAAAAGGTTCTATATTTGAAAAGTTTTTTTTTAAAACGTAATATTAATGGCATTATATTATTAGATAAACCTTCCGGATTTTCATCTAATGCTGTTTTACAAATTGTAAAAAAAATGTTTAATGCAAATAAAGCTGGTCATACAGGATCATTAGATCCTCTTGCCTCAGGCATTTTACCTATTTGTTTAGGTAAAGCAACTAAAATTGCTGAGTATTTGATTCAATCTGATAAATCTTATTCAGTAATATTGAAATTAGGACAAAAAACATCAACATTAGATTCTGAAGGATATATCATAAAAGAACGTACTGTTACATATAATTTATTAAAAAACATAAATATGATTTTACAAAAATTTATTGGAGAGGTGTATCAAATTCCTCCAATATATTCTGCAGTTAAATACCAAGGTATACCATTATATAAATATGCAAGAAATAATATTACCCCTCCCCAAAAAATAAGAAAAATATTTATAAAAGAAATTATTTTAGTTAATCAATATAAAAATTATGTAACATTAAAAATATCTTGTTCAAAAGGCACTTATATTCGTTCTTTGATTGATGATATTGGAGATATGTTAGGTTGTTGTGCTCATGTGGTATTCTTAAGAAGAATTAGTTTTTCAAAATATACATTAAATCACACAGTTACATTAAGAAAATTAGAAATAATTTCACAACAAAATCGAGATAATACAGTAAAGAAATATAAATTTTTAGATAGTTTGCTGCTTTCTATTGATCATCCCTTGTCTTATTTAACAGAATATGTAATTAATATAAGTCAATCGATTATCTTTAAAAATGGTATCAAAATAAAGACAATAAATGTAAAACATATAGGGATAGTAAAGGTTATCAACAATACTACTAAATCATTTATCGGGATTGGTAATATTAAAGAAGATGGTTATCTTTATCCTAAAAAAATTATTTATTAAAAAATTTTTTATCTGTTATTTAACAGTAATAATTATGTATATTAATACAATATATTTATGCATAAAATACTGTTTAAGAAAATAATTATAAAGGAAATATAAAAATGATTCTAAATCATTCTGAAACACAATTAATTATAAATCAATTTGGAAAAAATTTAAAAGATTCAGGAAATTCTTCAGTACAAATAGCTCTTTTAACTTCTAAAATTAATAGATTACAAGAGCATTTTCATACGCATAAAAAAGATCATAGTAGTCGACGTGGTCTTTTAAATATGGTTGCTAAAAGAAGAAGATTATTAAATTATTTAAAAACAACAGAACCGTTAAGTTATACATTATTAGTAAAAAAGTTAGAATTAAGAAAATAAATGTTATTTTACTATAAAAAATTTAATATTATAAATATTATAAAAATAATTAAATTATAATTAATAGCTTTTTATTATTATTTTTTGATAAAAAGTATATATAAGGATATTGTTTTGATAAATCCCATTATTCATACATTTCAATATGGATTACATACAGTTACTTTAGAAACAGGTATGATAGCTCGTCAAGCAACATCTTCTGTTATGGTAACTATGAACGATACTTCTGTTTTAGTCACAGTAGTCGCCCAAAAAAAAATATCTCAGGATTTAGAAAAAAATTTTTTCCCTTTAACGATAAATTATCAAGAACGAACTTATGCAGCTGGACGAATTCCTGGTGGATTTTTTAGAAGAGAAGGTCGCCCTAGTGAAAATGAAATCCTAATAGGAAGGTTGATAGATCGACCTATTCGACCATTATTCCCCCCTGGATTTTTATATGAAGTGCAAATAATAGCCACAGTTGTTTCGGTCAATCCTCAAATTAATCCTGACATTGTAGCAATGATAGGTGTATCTGCTGCATTAAGTATTTCAGGATTACCATTTAATGGGCCTATTGGAGCTGCAAGAATAGGTTATATTAACAATAAATATATCTTAAATCCTTCTGTTAATAATATAAAAAACAGTACACTTGATTTAATAGTTTCAGGCACAAAAGAAGCTATTTTAATGGTTGAAGCGGAAGC
This sequence comes from Buchnera aphidicola (Thelaxes suberi), assembly GCF_964059005.1. Classification (NCBI taxonomy): domain Bacteria; kingdom Pseudomonadati; phylum Pseudomonadota; class Gammaproteobacteria; order Enterobacterales; family Erwiniaceae; genus Buchnera; species Buchnera aphidicola. The sequence continues at coordinate 334,534 of NZ_OZ060389.1, read as the reverse complement.
AAATATTTTAACTGAATCAGAAATTTTAAATGCTATTATTTTTGGCCATAATGCGCAACAAGATCTTATTAAAAATATACATTCATTTATTAATAAAGTAACTATATGTGCTTTTGAATATCAATTAGTTCCGCAATACAATTTGATTTTATATCAAAAAATAAAAGAAAAATATAAAAAACGTATCTTAGATACTTATGAAATAACTAATAAAAAAAATAGAAATATAAGATTAGAAGAAATAAAAAAAGATATCATTACTGACTTTATTCAAGATGAAAATGATTATAGTATTTTTGAAATAGAAAACATTATGTGCATAATTCAAAAAAATACTATCAGAAACCGACTAATGCAAGGATATTTAAGATTAGATGGAAGAGAAAAAAATATAGTACGAAAATTAGATATACGTACTGGAATTTTACCTAGAACGCATGGATCATCTCTATTTACTAGAGGGGATACGCAAGCATTGGTTTCAGTAACGCTTGGAACAGCTCGTGATGCACAAAATTTAGATGAATTACTTGGAGATCGCACTGATAACTTTATTTTTCATTATAATTTTCCTCCATATTCAGTTGGAGAAACTGGTATAGTAGGTTCTCCTAAAAGAAGAGAAATTGGTCATGGTAAATTAGCAAAAAGAAGTTTATTAGCAGTAATGCCAACTATTAATGATTTTCCTTATACTGTTCGTATTGTTTCCGAAATTACTGAATCAAATGGTTCTTCTTCTATGGCTTCTGTCTGTGGGGCATCTTTAGCATTAATGGATGCGGGAGTGCCTATTAAATCTTCTATTGCTGGAATTGCAATGGGTTTAATTAAAGAAAATAATAAATATATTATTCTTACAGATATTTTAGGAGAGGAAGATCATTTAGGAGATATGGATTTTAAGGTATCAGGAACTGATATGGGTATAACAGCTTTACAGATGGATATAAAAATAGAAGGAATAACTAGTAAAATAATTCAAATTGCCCTTGATCACGCAAAACAAGCTAGATTACATATTTTACAAGCAATGAAGGAATCCATTAGCTCCCCTAGAAGCGCTATATCTGAATTTGCACCTCGTATTTATATCATTAAAATTAATCCTGAAAAAATAAAAGATGTCATCGGAAAAGGTGGTTCTATTATAAGAATGCTGACCGAAGAAACAGGAACTATTATTGAGATAGAAGATGATGGTACTATCAAAATTTCTTCTTCTATTGAAGAAAAAGCAAATCATGCTATTAGAAGAATTAAAGAGCTTACAGCTGAAATTGAAATAGGAAAAATGTATACAGGAAGAATTACTCGTATTGTTGATTTTGGAGCTTTTGTATCCATAGGATCAGGTAAAGAAGGTTTAGTTCATATTTCACAAATTGCAGAAAAAAGAGTTAATAAAGTAACAGATTTTTTAAAATTAAATCAGATTGTTTCAGTTAAAGTTTTAGAGTTAGATCGTCAAGGAAGGATTCGATTAAGTATTAAGGAGGCTAAAAAAAGTTCATAAAATTTATTTATTATTTTATTTCATTTAATTATTCATATGTTGATTATTTAATACTTTATTATAAGTAGGTATTAGAGCGTTTAGCTATTTTTAAAATAAACAGATATATTTTAAATTTATAATTTTTATCATATAATATTTATTATTTTTAATAATAAATAAATGTATATTTATATATATAATATTTTAAAATAATTATTTTAATAAAAAATTAAAATAATTATTAAATGAAATAAAATTATTTATTTAAATAAAAATTATTATGTTTTTAATATTTTTAAATATTTATTTTTTACGTGTTATTGTTATTAATACTTATTAATGTGTTGAATTACTTTTTCGTAACATTATCTTTCTTTGAGCCAGTTCACATTTTTCAATGAAAATAAATAATATTATCATAATGAGTTATGTAAACTGGCCCTTCTTTAAATTAAGAGGCTTTCGTATTACATGACTCGTATTGAAAACACTACTTTTTTACAATTTGGTTTAACTGATCACATTATCCAAGCTTTAAATGATTTAAATTACGTTGAACCGTCTCCTATACAAAAAGCATGCATTCCTTTATTATTAAAAGGTAATGATGTTTTGGGAATGGCTCAAACAGGTAGCGGTAAAACAGCTGCTTTTTCATTGCCTTTATTGCAAAATATAAAAATTGAATTGAAACAACCTCAAATTTTAGTATTAGCTCCTACAAGAGAATTAGCTGTACAGGTTGCAGAATCTTTTTCTTTATTTGCAAAATATATGTTAGGAATTCATGTATTAGCTTTATATGGAGGTCAAAGATACGAATTACAATTAAAAGCTTTAAAACAAGGCCCTCAAATTGTAGTAGGAACCCCTGGACGTTTACTGGATCATTTAAAAAGAACTACATTAAATTTATCTTATTTACGTAGTTTAGTACTAGATGAAGCGGATGAAATGTTAAGAATGGGATTTATAGAAGATGTTGAAACTATTATGCGTGAAATTCCAAAAAATCACCAAACAGCTCTTTTTTCTGCTACTATGCCTGATGCCATTCGTAGAATTACACGTCGTTTTATGAAATTTCCAAAAGAAATTAGAATTCAAACAAATATACAAAATTGTCCTGATATTAAACAGAGTTTTTGGATTGTATATGGAAGAAAAACTGACGCATTAATTCGTTTTTTGGAAGCGGAAGATTTTTCTGCAACTATTATTTTTGTAAGAACAAAAAATGCTACGTTGGAAGTTTCTGAAGCATTAGAAAAAAATGGATATAATAGCGCTGCATTAAATGGAGATATGAACCAATCTTTAAGAGAACAAACTTTAGATAGATTAAAAAATGGCAAATTAGATATTTTAATTGCTACTGATGTTGCAGCTAGAGGTTTAGATGTTGATAGAATAAGTTTAGTAATTAATTATGATATACCTATGGATGCAGAATCATATGTTCATAGAATTGGAAGAACTGGACGTGCTGGAAGAACTGGACGCGCTTTGTTGTTTGTAGAAAATAGAGAACGACGTTTATTAAAAAACATAGAACGTATTATTAAATCTAAAATTCAAGAAGTTGAACTTCCTAATTCAGATTTATTAACAAAACGAAGATTAAAAAAATTTTCTGAAAAAGTAAAAATTCATCTTAATAGTATTGATTTAGATAAATATAAAAGTTTACTACCAAAAATTTATCCTATAGAAGAAGAAATGAATTTATTAAATTTATCAGCAGCATTATTAAGAATAGCTCAAGGAGAAAGGCCTTTAATTATCGCTCCTGATATAAAAAGAAAAATTTATAGAGATTCGTATTTAAAAGACAAATTTCATAGCAGTGATCAAAAAAAATTTAGACACACTCGAAGAGATAAAAAATTTTTAGAATCAATTGATTTATATAAAATTGAAGTAGGAAGAGATGATGGAATAGAAGTAAGACATATTGTAGGTGCTATAGCAAATGAAGCAAATATACCAAGTCGTAAAATAGGAAATATTAAATTATTTTCATCTTATTCTACTATAGAGCTACCTAAAGGAATTTCGAAAACATTGCTATTAAGTTGTAAACGAACTCGTATTTTTAATAAACCTATTAACATTAAATTATTGCAAGATTATCGTTCTTCTATAAGAAATAGAAATACATATATAACACGCCGGTCTAATATTAGACGTAATAGTGACAATAAAAATACTGTTCGTAAAAAAAATATTTAATATGTATTTAAAATATAATGGATTAAATGTATCGAATTTATTTTTAATTTTATGCCACTTAGTGGCATATTTATACAAATTATTTTGTATTATTAAAAATAATTATTTTATAGCTATTGCTTCAATTTCTATTTCTACATTTTTTGGTAATTTACTCACTTCAACACAAGATCTTGCAGGAAAATTACTATTATGCTTTTCAAAAAAAGATGTGTAGATATTATTAACTTGCTGTATATTTTGAATATTTGTTAAAAATATTGTTGTTTTAACAATATTTTTAACGTAAAAATTAGCTTTATGTAATATTGATTCAATATTTAATAAAACTATTTTAGTCTGATGAGCTATATCATCAGGTATAGTATTATTTTTTGTATCAATTGGTATTTGACCAGATATAAAAAGAATATTATTAATTTGTATTCCTTGATTATAAGGTCCAATTGGATGTGGTGATTTTTTAGTGTGTATGATTTTTATAGACATGATTTTATTTTATAATTTAATTGTATAATAAAAATATATTATAACAAAAATTATATATAAATGTTAAAAACATATAAAATATTTTTATTCTAAAATAAATAAATTATTTTTAATAAATTTTATTTTTTTTAAAGAGCTTGTTATTAATGCTTTTAATGTATGTAATTTATTTTCGGCTTGTTCAAATATAATACTATGTTTTGAAAAAAAAACATCATCAGTAATTTCTATTCCATTGTTTAAATTATGTTGCTGCATTATTTTATTGCCTATATAAGTTTTATTATCATGAAAAGCTGGTAAACAATGCATGATTTTGACACTATTATTATTAGACATATCCAGTAATTTTTTGTTAACTTGATAATTTTTTAATAAATTAATACGTTTATCCCATAATTTTTCTGGTTCATTTATTGAAACCCATACATCTGTATATATGAAGTCAGCATTTTTAATTCCAATTTCTATATTATCGGTATATGTAATTTTTCTATTAATACATTTTTCTAATATTTGTTGGTTATTTTTATTAGTATTGTATTTCTTCCATAACTTTTTTGGTGCAATTAATATTAGATTAAAACCAATAATATTTGATGCTTCTATTAAAGAAGTACAAATATTATTGTTAATGTCGCCAATATAAACACATCGTATTTGATTCCACGGTGTATTATTACTATGTTCTTGCATTGTCAGTATGTCTGCAAATATTTGAGTGGGATGTGATTCATCTGTTAAAGCATTCCAAACAGGTACTGAGGAATTTTTTGCTATTATATTTAAATCTTTTTGAGTTCCTCCTCTATATAGAATTCCATCATAAATTTTACTTAAAAATAGTGTTGTATCTTTTATAGATTCTTTGTATTTAAAATGAGTACGATCAGGGTCTATATAAGTAATACTTGCTCCTTGATCAAAACATGCAACAGTCGCTGCGCATTTAGTACGAGTCGATGCTTTTTCAAAAATAAAAGCTATATTATTATTTTTTAAATATTTTTTTTCTTTTTTTAATGCTTTATGATTTTTTAAATATTGAGAAAATTTAATTATTTTTTCAATTTCTGATATAGTAAAATTAGATATCGTTAAACAATGACGTTTATATAGTGATTGCATCTTATTTCTCTTTTAGCGAATAAATAATTTTTTGAATTTATTTTGATTTATTTATAAATTAAATTAAAATTTTAATAAATAATGTAATAAATTTTTTATTAATGTATTTTTTATTTTTATTTCAATAAAGAATTGAATTTTCTTTATATAATACATGTTTATATACAAATTTGAATAAAGGAATTTTATGAATTTTATCACAGAATATAGTAATGTTGTAAAAAAATCTAGAGATTGCATAATAATCGGGGTTATGCAAATTGAATCAAAATTTATCATTGAATATAAATTAGATAATTCGTCTTATGAATATATTGTTCAACATTGTTTAAATGCTAAATTTCAAGCAAAAATCGGTCAATATTTATTATTATTTAATGTTCCTAAATTGTATTATACGCGAATATTTTTAATAGGATGTGGTAAAAATATATTAATAAATAGTAAAAATTATAAAAAAATTATTGAATATAGTATCGATGTATTTTATAAAAGTAATAATAGTGATATTGAATATCATTTATTCCGTTCTCAAGTACAGAAAAAAGATATTTCTTGGAAAATCAAACTAATTATAGAAACTATTTTTCGAAAAAATTATAAGTTTGACCTTTTTAAACAAAAAAAAAATAGTGATTATATCAAAAATACAAATTTAATTTTTCCAATATGTAATGATAAAGAACAAAAAATTATTGAAAATGATATTAAATATAGTACAGCATTTTTTGAATCATTAAACGATACAAAAAATTTGTCTAATTTACCTTCTAATATATGTACTCCAAAGTATTTAGCAAATAAAGCTAAAGAATTAGTAGAAGCACATAAAAATACGATGTCTATTAAAGTATTAAATGAATCAGATTTAAAAAAATTAAAAATGAATGCATATTTATCTGTCAGTCAAGGTTCGAAACAATCCGCTTACATGTCAATAATAGAATATAAAAATAATACTTATTGTAAGAACAACAAACCTATTATTTTAGTAGGAAAAGGTGTTACTTTTGATTCAGGAGGTATTTCTATAAAACCTGCCAATAACATGCATCATATGAAATTTGATATGAGTGGAGCTTCAGTAGTTTATGGAATTATGTCATTCCTAGGAAAATTAAGTTTGCCATTACATGTCATAGGTATATTAGCTACTGGTGAAAATATGATTAGTGGAGAATCATATAAACCTGGAGATATCATTACGACTATGTCTGGCAGAACAGTCGAAATATTAAATACTGATGCTGAAGGAAGATTAATTTTATGTGATGTATTATCATATATAGAAAAATTTTTGTCTCCTTCTATGGTAATAGATATTGCTACTCTAACAGGAGCTTGCGTTACTTCTTTAGGAAATGTTGCGAGTGGATTATTTTCTAATAATAAAATTTTGCAAAAAGAATTAATTTATTCAAGTATAGAATCTGGAGATAAAATTTGGCCACTTCCAATGTTTTCTGAATATTATAAACAATTAAGGTCTTATTCTGCTGATGTTACTAATGTTGGGATGTCGCATCCAGGAGCAATTACAGCTGCTTGTTTTTTATCTTTATTTACTACAAAGTTTCCTTGGGCACATTTAGATATAGCCGGTACTGCATACGAAATACAAGATGGGAAGAATGCGGTTTCTACTGGAAGACCAATGCCATTATTAGCACAATTTTTGTTTAATCAAAGCAGAAAAAAATAAAATCAAATAATTAATGTTTATAAAATAAATAATATATAATTAATAAAATTATATTTTATTAATTATAACCTTTTTATGTTCGGCAATGTAGCCATTAAATAACTTTTATTATAAAAATATGGAAAAAATATATAATCCTAAAGCAATTGAATTTTTGACCTATAATATTTGGGAAAAAAATGGATATTTTTTACCTCATGGTGATACTAGTAAAGATAGTTTTTTTATTGCCATTCCACCTCCAAATATTACTGGCGGTTTACATATGGGGCATGCTTTCCAATATACTATTATGGATATTTTAATTCGTTATAATCGTATGTTAGGGAAGAATACTTTATGGCAAATGGGTCTTGATCATGCTGGAATCGCTACTCAGATACTAGTTGAAAAAAAAATATTTAAAGAAGAGCGAAAAAATAAATTTTCTTACTCCAAATATGATTTTTTAAAAAAAATATGGCAATGGAAAAAAGAATCAGAAACAACTATTTTTTATCAAATGCGTCGATTAGGTAGTTCTGTAGATTGGAGCACAACAAAGTTCACATTAGATGAAAGTATTTCTAATGCAGTTACAGAAGCTTTTATTAAATTATATAATGATAAATTAATTTATAAAGGTAAAAAAATTACTAATTGGGATCACAAATTAAATAGTGTTATTTCTGATTTAGAAGTAGAAATGCGTACTGTTAATAGTAGCATGTGGTTTATAAAATATAAAATCGTAAATTCTAATAATAATATTAAAAACAATCAATATTTAACAGTTGCTACAACTCGGCCTGAAACATTATTAGGTGATACTGCAATAGCAATTCACTCTGAAGATGAAAGATATCAATATTTAAAAGGAAAAAAAGTTATTGTTCCTATAATCAATCGTATTATTCCTATTATTTTTGATAATAGCATTGATAAAACAAAAGGGACAGGGTGTGTAAAAATCACTCCAGCTCATGATTTTCATGACTATAATATAGGTATGAAACATAAACTACCAATGATTAGTATATTTGGAAAAAGTTTAATAATTAAAAAAAAATTAAAAGTATATACATGGAAAGGAAACAATACTAATGTATATGATAATGATATTCCTATTGAATTACATAATTTAAATAAAGAAGAAGCTAGAAAAAAAATTGTTTTTTTATTAAAAAAATTTCAATTTTTAGAAAAAGTAATTAAATATGAAACATTAGTTCCTCATGGAGATCGAAGTGGTTCTGTAATCGAACCTATTTTAACTAATCAATGGTACATAAAAATGAAACCATTATCGAAAGTTGCTATTGAAGCTGTTAAAAACAAAAAAATTTTATTTATTCCTTCGAACTATGAAAAATTATATTATTCTTGGATGAATAATATTGAGGATTGGTGTATATCTCGACAAGTAGTTTGGGGTCATCGATTACCTATTTGGTATGATAAACAAGGTAATCATTATGTCGGTAAAAACGAGAAATCAATCAAAGAATTATATTATTTATCTGATACGACTATTTTAATACAAGAAAAAAACGTTTTAGACACTTGGTTTTCATCTGCTTTGTGGACTTTTGCATCTTTAGGGTGGCCTAGGGAAAATAATTTATTAAATATTTTTCATCCTAGCAATGTACTAGTAAGCGGTTTTGATATAATATTCTTTTGGATTTCTAGAATGATTATGTTAACAATGTATTTTATAAAAAACCAAGATGGAACACCTCAAATTCCTTTTAAAATAGCTTATATTACTGGTCTTATTAGAGATGATAAAGGTCAAAAAATGTCAAAATCAAAAGGAAACGTTTTGGATCCTATTGATATGATTGATGGTATTAGTTTATCAGATCTTATTAAAAAACGTACTGAAAATTTAATTAAACCACAATTGATTAATGAAATTAAACATCGCACAATTACATCTTTTCCAAATGGTATTGAACCGACTGGTTCAGATGCTTTACGATTAACTTTTGCTTCTTTATCAGCTCCTACACGCAATATTAATTGGGATATGAATAGATTGAGAAGCTATCGTAATTTTTGTAATAAAATTTGGAATGCAACTCGATTAATACTGATGTTAAATATTCATCAACATAATTTTAAATTTATTAAATTTACTGATTTACATTTCTTTGATCAATGGATATATATAGAATATAACAATTTTATAAAATCATTTACAAAAATGTTAACAACATATCGTTTAGATCGCGCAATTAGTTTATTAAATGTTTTTTTTAAAAATAATTTTTGTGATTGGTATATAGAAATTATTAAAGTATTCAGTAAAGATCAAAATAATAAAATTATAATAAGTATGAGGTATTCTGCTTTAAAAATATTGTCATCATTAATACGATTAATACACCCAATTATACCGTTTATAACAGAAGTAATTTGGCAAAAAATTAATAATATAAAAAAGAGTTCATATTCTACTATAATGACCGCTTCTTACCCCGTGTTTAACAAACATTTACAAGATACAGTAATAATAGAAAATATGTGTTTTTTTAAAAAATTAATTACTACAATACGTCAAATGCGATTAGAAGCTCAAATTGATAAAAAAGAATTAATAAATATATATATAAACAATATTACACAACACTTAAAGAAATTAATTTTTCACCAAACAATTGTATTAAATTATATGGTTTGTGTAAGAAAAATTATAATAAAAAATGTAAGAAATAGTAATCATTATCTTAAAAAAACTATTGATACAGTTGAAATATTTTTAAAAATAGATAAAATTTATTATAATAACGCGTATTTAATAAAAATTAATAACAAAATAAAAAAAATTGATGTATTGATATTTTCTATTAAAAAAAAATTATTAAATAAAAATTTTATAAATAAAGCTCCATTTGATATAATAAAAAAAGAAAAAGAAAAATTTATAAATTATATTCAAACAAAATCAAAATTAATTACAGAAAAAAATTTTTTAAAATATAAAAAATAATAAGAAATTATAAACTTTTTTATTTTTATGTTATAAAAATAATTTAATATTTTATATATACATAATTTATTGTTCGTATTAATAATGATTATTACTGTTAATTTCGTATATAATTAGGAACTTTATTATGATTATATTACATAATACTATTTCAAAAAAAATATTAAAAAAAAAAATACAAAATGATTCTGTACAACGTATTATCGTTTCTTTTTATAAGTATTTTTTTATTGAAGATACAGTATGGTTAAAAACTAAAATATATTTATTTTTTTTGAAACTAAATATTTTAGGTCGTGTTTATATCGCACGGGAAGGGATTAATGCACAAATTAGTGTTCCCTTAAAAAAATATATAATGTTCAAAAAATTTGTACGTCATTTAAACCCTAAATTAAATTTAATATCATTTAATACTGCTATTGAAAATTCATTAGTTACTCCTTTTTGGGTTTTATGTGTAAAAATACGTGAAAAAATTGTTTCAGATGGTATTAATTATCCTTTTTTTGCTTTTTATAAAAATAATTGTTATTTACAAGCAAATTCAGTTAATCACATGATTGATGATAATCAATCGATTATCTTGGATATAAGAAATAAATATGAATTTAATGTAGGACGATTTGATAATGCAATCAATATACCTTCTAAAACATTTAGTCAACAAATGAAAAATTTAGTTTTTTCTTTACAAGAATATAAGAATAAAAAAATACTTTTATATTGTACAGGAGGTATTCGTTGTGAAAAAGCTGCTGCATGGTTACAATTCAATAATTTTAAAAAGATATATCAAGTTCAAGGTGGTATTATTGGTTATGTACATAATGCAAAGAAAAATAATATTAGTTTGCGCTTTAAAGGAGCAAATTTTGTTTTTGATAATAGAATGATAGAACGAATATCTGATGATGTTTTAGGTACATGTTTTCATTGTCAAAATTTATGTGATAATTATATAAATTGTAAAAATAGTAGATGTAATTTGCTTTTTATTCAGTGTAATTATTGTCAAAAAAAATACAATTATTTTTGTTCAATAAAATGTTCAAAGAAAACAATGTAAATTATTTATTTTTGTATTTAAATAATTTTATTAATAATTAATAATTATTAATAACTGATTTTTAAAAATAGATAATATGAAAATGCAATTTAATTTTTATATATTTATATATAAATCGTAACTATAATGAAGAAAATAATGACATTATTTAAATTTCCTATAATAACAACATTATTAGATACTGATGTATACAAATTTTATATGCAACAAGCGGTTTTTTTTAATTATAAAAATGTGCATGTTGTAGCAGAATTAAAATGTAGAAATAATGAAAATTTAGGTATTTATGCAAATATTTTACGCACTCAAGTGGATATGCTTTCTGAATTAAAATTAACGCAAAAAGAATATAAATATATGTCTTCATTTTCTTTTTTTAAAAAAGAATATTTAGATTGGTTAAAGAATTTTCGTTTTAATACACAACAAGTTCAGATAAATAATATTAATGATAAACTTTATATTAAAATTGTTGGGTTATGGAAAGAAGTAATTTTATGGGAAGTTCCTTTATTATCTTTGATTAGCGAAATAGTTAATACAACACGTTATCAAAATATTAAAAAAAAAATAATTAAACAATACATAAAAAATAAAATATTTTTATTTTTAAATACATCAAAAAATCTAGATTTATCTAACTTAAAAATTGTTGATTTTGGAACAAGAAGAAGATTTTCATATGAATTTCATATTTTTACTATTAAGTTACTAAAAAAATATGTCCCATGGTTTAGTGGTTCAAGTAATTTACATATTTCAAGATTATTAAATCTACCTTGTGTAGGCACCCAATCACATGAATGGTTTCAAGCGCATCAACAAATTAGTACAAATTTAAAAGATAGTCAAAAAATGGCATTAAATGTGTGGTTAAAACAATATGGTAAATTTTTAAACATTGCATTAACAGATTGTATTACTACTGATGTTTTTTTAAAAGATTTTAGCTATTATTATGCTAATGCATATAAAGGCGTTCGTCATGATTCTGGAGATCCTATTCAATGGGGGAATAAAATTATTCATCATTATAAATTATTGAATATTAATCCAAAAAAAAAAATATTAGTGTTTTCTGATTCGTTAAATTTTAAACGAGTATTATTTTTATATAATTATTTTAATCATGCTATTAACTTAGTATTCGGAATTGGTACTTATTTGACTTGCGATATTCCTGATGTTCGACCGTTAAATATAGTAATTAAATTAATAGAATGTAATTCTAAACCAGTTGCTAAGATATCCGATAACCCTAAAAAAACTTTTTGTTTAAATAAAGATTTTATACGTACCTTATGTAAAGAATTTAATTTTTCTATAAAAAAATAAAAAAGAAATAATATCATTAAAATATTTGTAGTGTTTATTTAATCATAAACATTAATATATATTTTATTTTAATAGGAAATAAAACAAGTGCAAATTACTTTAATATCTGATATAAATCATAATTTAATTCCTGTTAATAATAAAATACGTATACAGGGATGGATAAAAAATCGACGTAAATCAAAATTAGGAATTACATTTTTAGATCTTATGGATGGATCTAGTATTAGATCACTACAGATTGTTGCTTCAGATTCATTAAATAATTATCCAAATGAAATATTATTAATTACAACTGGATGTTCTATTGATGTATATGGAACATTAATTTTTTCAAAGAGAAAAGAACAAAAATACGAAATTGTTGCACAAAAAATACAAATTTTAGGTTGGGTGGATAATCCGCATACATATCCTATATCTTCTAAAAAACATACTTTAGAATATTTAAGAGAAGTAAATCATTTAAGACCTAGGACTAATTTAATACTTGCTGTTTCTGTAGTTAGAAATATTTTATTTCAAAGCATTCATTCTTTTTTATTTAAAGAAAAATTTTATTGGATACCTACTCCTATTATTACCAGCATAGACGCTGAAGGAACAGGTGAAATGTTTAGTGTCAATGTAAAAACAGAAAAATTAAATAATCGAAATGGTTCGAAAGAACAGTTTATTTATGAAAAATTTTTTAATAAAGAATCTTTTTTAACTGTATCAGGTCAGTTAACATTAGAATCTTATGCTAGTGCTCTTTCTAGAGTATATACATTTGGTCCTATTTTTAGAGCAGAAAATTCAAATACTAGCAGGCATTTGTCTGAATTTTGGATGTTAGAAATAGAAGCGGCATTTTTTGATTTAAATAAAATTTTGTTATTTTCAGAAAAACTAATTAAATATGTTTTTGAATCCGTAATTAATATAGCTAATTTAGAATTACAATGGTTATCAGATAATTTAAATATAAATTTATTAAAAAGAATAAAAAGCGCTATAAATAATAAGTTTATTGTTTTAGAATATAGCGAAGCTATTAAAATTTTAAACAAAAATTTTGTACATGTAAAAGAAAATAAGATATCATTTGGAGATGATCTTAATTCGGAACAAGAACGATACTTAGTAGAAAAACATTTTAGAAACAATAATATTATTGCTATTATTAATTATCCTAAAAAGATAAAAGCGTTTTATATGCGAATCAATAAAGATGCAAAAACAGTAGCTGCAATGGATATTATATTTCCATATATTGGAGAAATAATAGGGGGATCACAACGAGAAGAGCGATTAGATTATTTAGATAAAAGAATGATAGAATTGAAGTTAAACAAAAAAGAATATTGGTGGTATCGTGATTTACGTAAATATGGTACAGTTCCCCACTCTGGTTTAGGTATTGGTTTTGAACGTTTGTTAATGTATATAACAGGAATGAATAATATAAGAGATGTAATTCCATTTCCTAGAACTGTAAATAATGCAAATTTTTAAGATTTTAATTAAATTATTATTTAAAAAATTAAATAAAAATAATATAATAAACTTATTTATTTATAAATTGATTAGTTTTTAAAATAATAATTATATAATCTTAAAAAGATCTAATAATTAATTATTTTATTTATATATTATTTACTAACATTATTTGAATTAACATCATTAAGGAATAATTTAAAATGTTTCATATAAATTTTGTAAAATTACTATTTTCTCCAGAAGGAGTTAGTTTGTGCAAATTTTTATTTCATAAAGTTATTTTACTTAAAATATTTAAAATATTTTATCATTAAAATATTGTAAAATAATACATATTTCACTATGATTATAAATTAATTTTAAAATTGTTATTTTTTGTTTAAAATAGGACCTAATTGTTCTCCACCCAATAAATGAATATGCAAATGAGGAATTTCTTGTCCTCCATTTTTATTACAATTAATAACAACTCTATAACCTGTTTTATAAATTTTTGTTTTTTTTGCCATTAAGATAACAGTCTCGAACATTTCTATTAAAATATTTTTATTTTCATCATCTTTTATGTTATTTAATGAAGGAATAATTTTATTAGATATAACTAAAAGATGAACTAATGCTTGAGGATTGTTATCTTTTAATACTGTTACATTATTACTTTGATACAATATTTTTGATTTAATTTCTTTATTGATAATTTTAGAAAAAATAGTTTTTTTTGCCATGTAATTTACCTTAATTAAATAAAAAATTTATTGTTTGATTATATAAATTCAAAAAACAAGGTTGGGATAAATTTTTACATCCCTTTCCTTATTTTTTGTATTAATATTCATATTTTTATGTTAAATTATGATTTGTTTTTTTTAAATAATCATCTATTTTTGTTTTAATATTGTCTGATTTTGTCCCAAAAACTACTTGTACTCCTAATCCTGATATCACTACTGCAGCAGCGCCTAATTTTTTTAATTCTATAGTATCGACTTTTTCTATAGATATAACTGTAATTCGTAAACGTGTTATGCACGCATCTAAATTATGTATATTTTCTCCCCCCCCTAAAGCTGTAATAATGTTAGGTATAAATTGATCATCTTGTAATTCTTCACCATTATAACATTCTATTTTTTCTCTTCCAGGAGTTTTTAAATTTAACTTTGTAATAAATATATAAAATAAAGAATAATAAATTAAACCATAAAAACAACCTACTATAGGAAACATCCAAAGTCGATGACCATTTCCACTTAGTATCATAAAATCTATAAAACCGTGCGAAAAGCTAGTTCCAGCTTTCATATCTAAAAAAATGCACAAAACAAACGCTAAACCTGATAAAACTGAATGAATAGCATATAATATTGGTGCAACCATTATAAAAGAAAATTCAATGGGTTCAGTAATACCTGTTAAAAATGAAGTTAAAGCTCCTGAAATCATTATACTACCAATATTTTTTTTGTTTTCCTTGTTTGCAGTATGCCATATCGCCAAAGCAGCTGCAGGTAATCCATACATTTTAAATAAAAAACCTCCTGATAATTTTCCTGCTGTATTATCTCCTGCCATATATCTAGCTATATCTCCATGAAAAAGTTGACCTAAAGAATTGCTATATTCTCCTATTTGCATTTGAAATGGAACATTCCAAATATGATGTAATCCAAATGGTACTAAGCTTCTTTCAACTAACCCGTAAATACCAAATGCAAGAAGTGGATTTTGATATGCAGCCCATTCAGAAAATAATTGAATTATTCTTCCTAAAGGTGGCCATAAAAAAGATAATATCACTCCTAAAAAAATAGCAGATAAACCTGATATTATTGGTATAAATCGTTTTCCTCCAAAAAAACCTAAATATTCAGGCATTTCTATTTTATAAAACATATTAAACATATATGATGTAGTCAATCCAGCTATAATACCTCCAAATATTCCAGTATCAGCAAGATGTTTATGCTGTATTTCAACAATTGGTATATGTAAAAATACAGGTGTCATAACAGATAATGTTTTAACCATAATTCCATAAGAAATTACTGATGCTAAAGCTGCTACTCCATCATTTTTAGTAAATCCTAATGCTACACCAATAGCAAAAATTAAAGGCATATTTGCAAATATTGAACCTCCTGCTTCAGCCATAATTAACGAAATTATTTCTGGAATAGCATGAAAATGAGCTGATCCAATTCCTAATAAAATTCCAGCAATAGGTAAAACAGAAACAGGAAGCATTAAAGATTTACCCATTTTTTGAAGATTAGCAAAAGTGTATTTAAACATATATAACATTCCTAAATAATATCTTTTTCAAATATGATTAATTAAATGAGTATTAATTAATTTTCAAATAAAAAAATATTAAAATATATAATTATATATATTTAATATAATTATTTTAATATAAAATTATTTTTATAAGATATATACAATTTTTAGTTTTTAATATTAAATAAATTTTTAAAATTAAAAAATAAGTTTTCAATAACTTGTGTTATATTATTATTTTTTTTTATATATGAAACGCATTTAGCTATTTCATATAAATAAGCAGGTTGGTTTAATTTACCCCTATAAGGGACAGGAGCTAAATAAGGAGAATCTGTTTCTATTAATAAACGATCTAATGGAACATATTTCACTACTTTTCTTAATATATCTGCATTTTTAAACGTTATAATTCCAGAAAAAGATATATAAAAACCTAAATCAAGAATCATTTTAGCGATATTAATATTATCTGTGAACGAATGTAATACTCCTGAGCATTGTTCTGCATTATTTTTTTTAAGCAAATGTATTGTTTCTAATCCAGCATTTCTCATATGTATTATTATAGGTTTATTAACTTTTATAGCTAATTTAATATGTTTTTCAAATATTTTTTTTTGAATATTTTGATCACTTTTCGAATCAACAAAATCTAATCCTGTTTCACCAATTCCAATAACTTGTGTGTTTTTTAAAATTAAATTTGTAATTATATCTTCTTTAAAACAGTTTTTTTTTACATATAATGGATGTATGCCACATGAATAAAATATATTGTTTTTTTTAGGAACAACATTAATCATTGTATTAAAGTCTTCTATAGAAACAGAAATATTTAAAAAATATTTAACATTTTTTTTTTCAGCAGAGTGAATGATTTCATTAATTACTTGTTTACTTGGTTGGTTGTTTTTAAAATGATGTAAATGACAATGGGAATCAACTAGCAACATTAATTAGTTATCCTTTTTTTTTTGTGTTATGTAAATTAATATAATTAAAATACTCGCACTGTCCATTTTATTAATTCTTTTGCAATAACTAATTCCAAGTTAATACCCGGAACAGTTAACAACAGTTTTCTACAATGTAACCAAGATCTAATTATTTCATCAATATATTCGTTAGGAATTAATTGAGAAAATATTTTAATAATTTTTATCTGATCATGATTACATATAAAGTTAAATGCATTAAAATTATATTTAATAACATCGAACAAAATCGAACATATCCATTCAATTTTTATTTTTTTATTATTTTCATGAAATTCAGTAAGTAAAAATAAAAAATTTTTTTGTGTTAATGCAAGCAATATTTTTTCAAAAAAAATAACTCTTTCATTCCATAAATTACTATTTAATAATTTTAATGCATGAATAGGTAGATTATTACTAATATTTAAAGCTACTTCGCACTTTTTTTTTTTAAATTTAGTATTGCGTATCATCCACTCTATACTTTCTTGATAATTAGGAGAATGTAATTGATAAATACAACATCTACTATATAGTGTATGACTAATAATATTAAAAATATGAGTATGTGTAAAAAAAAATAAAGTATTGTTTGGGGGTTCTTCTAGTGTTTTTAAAATTGCATTATTTGCTGCATTTGTTAAATTTGTAGGTTCATGAATCCATACAATCTTTAAACCTCCTTGTTTTGATGTTTTAAAAATTTCATCTAATATTGTTCTAATTTCTTCAATTCCAATATCTTTTTTATTTTTTTTTAAAAAATAATAATCTGGGTGATTTTGAGAAAGCATTAAGGAACAATCTAAACATATTCCACAACTTTTAAAAGCTATTTTATTAGAACAAAATAACCAACGACTAATTATCCATATTAAGGAAGAAATACCTATCCCTTGTACCCCTTTCACTAACAAAACTGGATGAAATTTATTATTTTTATACCTTTTAATAATATTTTTATAGTGGTTAGTTAACCACGGATACCATTGTATACAGTTTGTTCTTTTATCCATTTTTTTATTATTAACTCTAAATGGTTTTGTACAATAGATTTTTTTTGTGATGTATTGATAGTTACTATTTTAGGATTATTTTTAATAAGTTTTAAATAACTATTCCTAGTATTAATAAAAAAAGAAATATCTTTATTTTCTATTCTATCTAAGTATTTTCTAGATTTTATTCTTTGCAATCCAATAATAGGATCAATATCTAAATAAATAGTTAGACTAGGTGAAAAATTATCAATTGCTATTTTTTTTAAAGTACGAATGATATTTAAATCAATTCCTAACCCTCCTCCTTGATATGCTAATGAAGAAAGATCATGTCTATCTCCTATTACTATATATCCTTTTTTTAGCGCGGGTTTAATAATAGTTTCTACTAATTGAATCCTAGATGCATAAATAAGAAATAATTCAGTTTTTTTATTTAATTTTTCATTTTTATTAAATGATATAATTATTTTTCTAATTTTTTCAGCTATAGATGTTCCGCCTGGCTCTCTAACTATTAATATATTTTTTATGCCATAATTTTTTAATATGTTATAAATTATTTTACAAGATTCTGTTTTTCCTGAACCTTCAATTCCTTCTATTGCAATAAACTTATTATTTATCATATTGTATGAGATGTTTTAAATTAAAATAAAATTGTTTATTTTCTTTATTACAAAAATTAATTATTTTTATAGCTACAACAGTATATTTATTCAATAAAATTTAATTTTTTTGTTACATAATCAATAATAGATTGCACATTAATAAATTTATCAACATCGTTGTCATGAATTTCAATATTAAAAATGTCTTCTATTTCCATAATTAATTCAATTTTGTCTAATGAATCTGCTTTTAAATCAGTACGTAAATTAGATTCATTTAAAATATTTTCTATTTTTATTCCAAATTGTTTAGAAATAATTGTTTTTATTTTTTTTTCAATGGATGTCATAATTATTTTCTCTTAAAAAATTTATAAAATATTTATTTTTAATATTTTATGTTAAATACATTCCTCCATTGACATGTATTGTTTGACCTGTAATATACGATGCCTTATTTGATGACAAAAATAATGCAGCATTACTAATATCTTGAGGTGATCCAAATCTTTTTAACGGTATTTTAAATAAATATTCTTGTTTTTGTTTGAAACTTAATTTTTGTAACATTCCTGTATTAATAATACCAGGAGAAATAATATTTGCAGTAATTCCAAACCGTGCTATTTCTAATGCAAGTGATTTATTAAATCCAATTAGACCAGCTTTAGTAGTAGAATAATTTATTTGTCCAATATTTCCGATGTCTCCTATGACAGAACCAATACTAATAATACGGCCATATTTCTTTTTTATCATGTATCTAACTACAGATTTACAAGTATAAAAAATAGAAGTTAGATTAATTGTTAAAGTATCAATCCATTCTTTTTCGGTCATATTAAATAATAATTTATCAAATTTAACTGATGCATTATTAATCAATATATCTATTGACCCATATTTTTTATAAATATTTTTTATTGTTAATTTAATTGATTTTAAGTCTTTTAAATTTAAAATAATACCAGTTCCTTTTTTGTGTAAATATTTTTTTATTATAGTTACACCTTGCATAGAAGTAGCAGTTCCTATGACTATAATATTTTTTTGTACAAAATACTGTGCAATATTTTTACCGATGCCAGTATTAGCTCCAGTAATCACAGCAATTTTTTTTTTATTTTAATATTGTTCATAGCTTTAATAAAAAACGAATAGTTGTTAAGAGGTAATGTTGTTATTGTTGTAATACTTCGATTTAATTGGGTTAAAACACAATTTGAGCTTATTTCTAAAAATAATGATACTTTTTTTTTTTCTTGTAAATAAATAATACTATTTTTCCAATTAATATTAGATATTAATTGCTTTACTAAAGCATTTTTTATATCGGTTGAATTTAAATAACACGATATAGTTAGAGGGTTAATAACTTTACAAATTGGTGTACAAATTTTTTTGTCATGGATAAACATTTTAAATTTTTTAGCAGCTTTATACATTAATATAGAATGTGAAGCAATTTTTATAGGTAGTTGAATTGAATTACATGATCCATATTTTTGACATAAATTAACCGTTTGTATTACTGCTGATTTATTTCCTGAAATAATAATTTGTTTACTTGAATTAATACTAGCAATAGAAACAACATTATTATGATTATTAATTTTATTACATGCTTGTAATACTTTTTTTTTATTCAATCCAATAATTGCTTGCATCATTTCAGGTTTTTTTTTTGCACTACTTAACATTAATTCATTTCGTTTTATAATTATTTTGATCGCATCTGCAAAACTAATTGATTGAGCACAAACTAGAGCGGAATATTCTCCTAAACTATGTCCTATCATATAGGTTGGTATAATTCCTTTTATTTTTTTCCATAAGTTATATATTGCAATTGAAATAGTTAAATTCATGACTGGATTATTAATTTTAAAATTTTTATTAACATTATTTTGTATTAAATTCCACAAATTAATTCCAGCATATTCTGATGCTTCTATAAATGTTTGTTTAATTATAGGAAAAGATAAATTAAGTTGATAAATAGACTTAGGGGAATAAAATCCCTGCCCTGGAAACATCATTGCAATAATCATATTGTGATATATATTGTGTATATTTATAAAAATGTTTTAATATTTTTATTTTATCATAAAATCAATTTAATATTTTAATTAAAATAATTTTAATTATTTAATTAATTTATTTATTTTATCTAAAAGATACATTCAATATAAGAACATATCTTTTATATAAATTATTTATTTTTTTTATTTAATAAAACTAATTTTCCTTTATAATACCCGTTTTTAGTAATATGATGACGAATATGATATTCATGACTTTGCTTATCTTTTGATAACATTGGAATATAACATCTATCATGTGATCGTCTCATTCCTCTTTTGGATCGAGATGGTTTACTTTTTTGAACAGCCATTTTAAATTCCTTATTAATAATTAATTATATTGATATTTAATATTTGTTTAAAAAATAAATTTAATTACAATCTTCCAATAAATTTAGATATTTTTCAAACCTAACTTCTAAAGGCGCTTTAATAGTTATTTTATTTTTATTGTTAGGATGTATAAAACTAATTTCATTAGCATGTAATAATATTTTTTTAACATGATTAGTAACTGGCAATTGTGAATCTAGTATATTATCGCCATAATCTGGATCAAATATTAAAGGATGGCCAGCATATGATGCATGAATCCTAATTTGATGAGTCCTACCTGTTATAGGGAAAATATTCATTAAAGTAGTGTTTTTATATTGTTTTTTTACTTGAAATCGAGTTTCTGATACTTTTCCTTTAGGATGTACGGACATAATTTTTTTTCCATTATATAAAAATTTTTTTATTAATGGGGCTTTAACTACTGTATGTTTTACGTTCCATTTTCCATGAACTAAAGCGATATATTTTTTTTTTATTGTTCGATTTCTAATTTGTTCATGTAGGTTTCTTAAAGAAGAATTTTTTTTGGAAAGAATTAATATTCCAGATGTATTACGATCTAATCGATGAACAAGATCTAAAAATTGTAATGAAGAATAAATTTTTCTAAAAATTTCAATAATACCAAATCGAATTCCACTGCCACCATGTACAGCTATACCTGATGGTTTATTTAAAATAATTAAATTTTTATCTTCAAATAAAATATTTTTTTTTAATTTTGTAATTATATTAACATTATTTAAAATTTCTTTAATATCATTTTTTTTTTGATGTTGAAAAAAAGGTATTTTAATTATATCATTTTTATTCAACTTATATTTAGGCTTAATTCTTTTTTTATTAACTCTTATTTTACCTGTTCTAATTTTTTTATAAATTAAACTTTTTGGAATATTATTAAATTTTTTAAACAAAAAGTTATCAATTCTTTGGTTTTTTATTATTGATGTAATGTATGAAGGACAATTTATAATTCTTTCATTAGTTGATTTCATTTATTTTCTCTAAAAATAATATATATATTTATTTATTTTATTTTAAAAATAAAAATAAATTTTATATATAAAATTTTTAATTAAATTTGTTAATTAAATTAATAATTATTTTTATAAACATGAATGCAATACATGATAATATATTTTATAAAAACTTTCCTACACAATAGAAAATAATTACAATATATTAAAAAATAAATGACTCATATATAAATTTTTTTTATTTATTTTATAAGTTAATTAACTATTTTTTAAAATTTATTACTTACTAATAAATTTGTTTTTTCTGTTTTTTATTTTTTTTCATATTTTATATAAGAGTTATACCTAATGAAACAAATATTAATACATGTATATCAAAAAAAAGAAATCAGAATTGCAATTGTAGATAATAAAAAATTATATGATTTATATATTGAAAAAATAGGACATAAAAAGAAAAAATCTGATATTTATAAAGGAATAATTAATCGTATTGAACCTAGTTTAGAAGCTTTATTCATTGATTATGGGGGTAAAAAACATGGATTTTTACCTTTTAAAGAAATTTCAGATTATAATTTATTTAACCAAGTTAAAAAACTTATAAAATTGAAACAAATAAAACAATTTTTAAAACAAAATAAAGAAATTATTGTACAAATAAGAAAAGAAGAAAAAGAAAATAAAGGCGCTGCGCTTACGAATTTTATTACTTTAACTAGCAATTATTTAGTTTTAATGCCTAATAATCCTGGAATTATTGGTATATCTCGTAAAATTCATGGAAAACGTAGAACTGAATTAAAAAATTTTTTATCTAATTTAAGTATATTACATAATATCGGTTTAATTATTAGAACCGCTAGTTCAGAACAATCAATAACGTGTTTAGAACAAGAATTAAATCGAAAAATAGAGCATTGGAAAGCTATACAATCATATTCACAAACAAAAAAAGCTCCTTTTTTAATTTATAAAGACAGTAATATAATTTTAAAATGTTTTAGAGATTACTTAAATCAAGAAATAAAAGAAATTATTATTGATGATTTTTATATATTTGAACAAGCTCATAAATATTTTACTAGATTAGGAAAAATAAGCTTTAAAAAAAAAATAAAATTTTTTACTAATAGCAAATCATTATTTAATTATTTTCATATAGAAGAACAAATTTTGTCTATATTTAAAAAATATATTAAATTACCATCAGGAGGATCAATTATTTTAGAAAACACTGAAGCATTAATTGCTATTGATGTTAATTCATCTAAAGACAGAACAGGTATAGGGATGCAAGAAACTGCATTTAATACTAATTTAGAAGCAATAGAAGAAATTTCACGACAATTAAGAATAAGAGATTTAAGTGGATTAATCGTCATTGATTTTATTGATATGAAGTCCATTGAATGTCAAAAAATTATTGAAAAAAAATTAAAAAAATTAATACAGAATGATCGTGCGCGTATTCAAATAGGTAATATATCTAAATTTGGATTATTAGAAATGTCTAGACAACATTTAAATACTTCTTTAAATATACTAGATTCCGATAAAGAAATATGCCCAATATGTAATCAATTTAAGCAAAAATAAAATAAACATCTATTATTAAATACTTTATTTATACGTATATTTATAAAAAAATTTTGTCATCATTTTAATAAATTTCTATTTTTTTTTAAAATATTGTATATATAATATATTTTTTATTTAAAAATATTTCTAATTTATAGAATTAAATAAATAAAATATTATCATAAATAACTTTTTTATTAAAAAAAATTATTTATGAATAATTATTTAAATAAATATATATTTATTATTTTATAAAATAAATTTTAACAATAATAAATTATTGTCATTTAAAAAATATTTTTTATTTTATTATATTTAAGTTGTGCTTCAATTATTGAAGATAAACCAATTCCTTTATTACTAATTGAATCAGATAGATATTCATTATACATATCTGAATACATTTTAGATTGATTGTTTTCAAATAAACTTTGTTCTGTTAATGTATTATTCATACTTTTTATTAAAATTTTAATAAAAATACTTTCTATATTTTTTGATAAAATATTATCATTAATTAATTTATTTTTATTTTTTAGATATGAATCCATTTCAAATAAATTATTTAATTGACTATTTTTCAATAAAAAATAATTTTCATTCATTTATTTAATATTTCCAATAGGTAATAATGTGCATTTTACATGGCTCATAGAATCTATAATAGAAGATATATCAATATCTGTCATACCTATCTTATTTAAGATATATAATAATTCATTTGATTTAGAATTATTATCATATCTATGATTTTTGATTTTATTTTTTAATAAAAACATTTTTTTATTTATATTATTTTGATAATAATTATGATTATTAAATATAATTAAAATATTTTTATATTTTATAAAACATGGATGTATTATGCTATCTTTATTTAAATTAATAGGAGTATTGTTTTTTAAATTTGTATTAGCAGATAATATTTTATTATCTTTTTGGAATAAAGGTACATCTAAATTTTGTATATTAGCAATTAATTTAATTTGATCTGCAATATTTTTAGATGTAGTTGTAATTTGAATAACCCGAGAATTAATTGGATTAGCAATATTGGGAAAATTGTTATTGATAATATTAGCAATTTTTTGATTTAATGAAAAATCATTTTTTTTTAAATTTAAACGAATATTTTCTAAAGGTGCATTTTGATTATTGTTAATTTCTTTCTGTATTACTGCTCCATCTGGAATAAATCCTGTATTGAACGCAAGAGATTTTTTATCTTGATTAATATTATTATGAAGATAATAATTATCTTCAATGTTATGTTGATTATGAGGAACTAATATTCCTTGTGCAGTAGCATATGTTTCATTATTAACGCCTTTTAATGGAGTCATAAGCAATACCCCTCCATTTAAATTTTTTGCATTACCTATAGAAGAAACAGTAATATCAATAGTTTCTCCTAATTGAGATAGTGCATTCATCTTTCCTATGACAATTACTGACGCTATATTATTTATACGAGTATTTTGTATTTCTGGAATATCTATATTTAAATTATTTAATAAGGATTGTAAAGAACTAGTAGAAAAAGAAGATTTAGATGGCATTTGATCTCCTGTTCCATTTAAACCAATCACTAAACCGTATCCTATTAATTGATATTCTTTAATTCCTCGAATATCAGAAATCTTTCCAATTTTTTCTGCTTGAGCAAAAAATGGAACAAATAATATGTATATTATTAAACATATCCTGGATAATAAAAATTTATACATAAATACCTTTATAATAAAAGTTTATTAGTTGAAGTGATATTTTTAAATTTAAAATATTTAATATTAATTAAACTATTTTTTTTTTTTAAAATGGTAATAAACTCATTATCCAATTTTTATCCCATAAAGAATCATCATGATGCATGTCTTTAACATTAGTATAACGAATGTAAACATTTGCTACTCTATTAGATTCAATAGAATTATTTAAGTGAACATTTTTTGGATTAATTATTCCTGTAAATCGAATTAATTCAACATTTTGGTTAACACCTATTTGTTTTTCTCCTACTACTTTTAAATTGCCGTTATTCATAATTTTTGTAACTATAACGCTAATAGCTCCTTCAAAATTTTCTTTATTATTAATAACTCCTTTATTAGAAGAAAAAAATTTAGACGATTCATCTAATACAGATTTATTTTGATATAATCCTATAATTTTATTAATTATATTAGGTATAATACTTGAATTAAAATAAATTGATTTATTAGTATTAATTTTATCTGAAGAATGGTTCATAGTGGTAATGTTTTCTTTTAAAATTACTGTAATCACGTCTCCTACTTGATATTTTTCTTTATTTTCAAATAATGAAAAATTATTAGTTTTTGTATGTGTCGACATTAAATTCTGTAATTTTAATAAATCTGGTATCATAGGAGCTATGATAGAAGAATTATCGAAATGTTTATTAGGATCTATATCTTCCTGATTAGATACAAGGCATCCGCTTAATGATAACATTAATATTGTAATAACAGTTAATTCTCTACATTTTAAAAAAAAATGTAAAATCATAACATTTGCTTCCTTTAGATGGTTTTTTACATGCATATTTAATTAAATTTGAGATAATCTTTGTAACATTTGATCCGATGTATTTATTGCTTTACTATTTATTTCGTATGCACGTTGTGTATGAATCATGTTAATTAATTCTTCTGCTACATTGACATTAGAAGTTTCCACATACCCTTGATATAATGATCCAGATCCATTAGTTCCAGGTATATTTTCTGTTGGAGTACCTGAAGAATCAGTTTCCTGATATAAATTTTCTCCTAAATTTTCTAGACCTGTATCATTAAAAAATGTAAAAATATTTAACTGTCCAATTTCATTGGATTGGTTGTTATTTCTTACTGTTGCAGAAACTGTTCCATCTCGTCCTATACTAATTTTTTTTGTATCAGGAGGTATGATGATATCAGGTTGAACAGCAAATCCACTATTTGTAACTAATTTTCCGTCTTTACCTACTTGAAATGATCCATCTCTGGTGTATGCAAATTTTTCATTAGGTAATAATACTTGAAAAAAACCCTTACCATTGATTGCTATATCTTTACTAGCGTCTGTTTTTAATAAATTTCCTTGTATATGAATGCGTTCTGTTGCAACAGGTCTTACTCCTGTACCTATTTGAAATCCGGAAGGTAAAATAGTTTCCTGAGAAGAATTAGAGCCAGAATAACGTGAATTTTGATAAATTAAATCTTCAAATACAGTACGAGACTTTTTAAATCCATTTGTACTTACATTAGCTAAATTATTAGAAATAACATTCATATTAGTTTGTTGTGCATCCAAACCTGTTTTTGCAATCCAAAGAGAGGGAAACATATTTATTTTTTATTCCTTAATTTAGTAATTAATATTCATAAAATGATTAGCAATTTTTTGATTTTCATTACAATATGTTATTAATTTTAGATTCATTTCAAATTCTCTAGCATTACTAATCATATTGATAATGCTTGTTGTTGGAGATACATTACTTTCTTCTATAGTTCCAGATAGAATTAAATTTCTTGAATTAGAATAGAATAATTTTTTATTGTTAGTATTATTTTTTTGTATGTTTTCTAAATATAGATTTCCATATTTTGAAGTAATAATATTATCATTTTTGATATATTTTATTGCTATCTTTCCTATTTTTTTTTTAAATGTATATAAGGATTTATTTTTACAACAATAAATGGTTCCATCTTTTTCGACTGTTACATTACTATCCTTTGGAATAGTAATAATATTATTATTTGTCCCTATTAGAAAGTTATTTAAAATAGTTAATTCATTATTTTTATTTAATTTAATTCCTCCATTTCTTGTGAAATATTTTGTTTTACTATTTTTTTTTCTTTTAACAATAAACCAATAATTTTCTTTTGATATCGCAAGGTCTAAAGATCTTCCAGTATTTTTAAAAAACCCTATAGATGTATTGATATACTCTTTTTTATTTGTTACTAGAAAATCTTTTTGACCTTGCTGATTGGATTGTTTTTGTTTAGTACAGGACAATACCGAAATAAATTTTTCTTTAAATCCAGGTGTAGATATATTAGCAATATTATTAGCAATAAAATTTTGATTTTCTAATATTCTATTTATTGTTTGTCCAGTTTTATAAATTGCATAATCCATAGGGTTCTTCTTATTAAAATGAGTAATTAATTATTTAAAATTTTTCATAGTTAATTTATTTTAAATTAATTAGTGTTTGATTGATTTTATCTTGTATATCTAATGCTTTTTTAGAAGCAAAAAAATTTTTTTGAGCCATAATCATGTTAATGATTTCTCTTTCAGGATTAACATTTGAACCTTCTATTTCTCCTGGAGTTATCGTTCCAAAAATACCTAAACCTGGAGGTCCAATAATTTCTGGATTAATATCATTAGCAGTTTCAGCATTTATCCACAATCCAGGTTCGCTTTCTACTAAAGTTGATGTTTTTGTAAAATCAGATAATGCTAATTGGTTTAACATTTTTCTTGATCCATCACTATAAATTCCATATAAAATACCGTATTGATCTAAAGATAATTTTTTGATTATAGTAGAAGGTTTTCCATTAATTTTAAAAGAAACTGGAAAATTTACAGCATCATCATCAAATGATTCACAAATTAATTGTCTTAAGTCAACAACAATTTGTTGAGTTTTTGGCGATCCAAATTTATTAAATAAAATTGTATCATAAGGTTTAGAAATAATTTTTCCATCTTTTGGGTTAAATTGTACTATAAATTCCTTATTATAAACACGATGATTTTTTAATACAGAATGTATTTTCCATATTGTTGGAGTTTTTTTTATTAAATATAAATTAAAATCATATTTTTCTCCATTTTCATCATAAGCAGACATAGGCAACATTCTATTGAACGTTGTCGAATCAAAGGGATCAAATTTATCAGTAAATTTTATAGGATCAGAAGCATTAATCTGGGTTTTTACTGCAATAACGTTTGTAGGCTCACCAGGAAGTTTGATCATTTTACTTAAGTTAATAGGATTTGTTTTTTTAAAATTTAATACTGGAGTAGTTAAATCATATCCAGTGACATATAAACCATTTGAATTGACTAGATTTTGTTTTTTATCTAATAAAAAGTGTCCATTTTTACTATAAAACAACTTGTTATTTGCATCTTTTAATCTAAAAAAACCGTTTGAAACAATAGCAGAATCCAATGCTCTATTTGTTTTAAAATGCGGACCTGTATCAAAATTATAAGTTTTTTCTCCAGTCATAGAACCCATTCCAACCGATGAATTATGCTCATAATCATTCGGAACAAGATCATAAAATGGCAATACTTCACTTTTAAATCCAGGAATGTCAATGTTGGATAAATTTTTACCAATCGTATCTATACTAGACATGGCAGCATTTATGCCGCTTGCATTTGACAAATATGACATATATTATCCTTTTTTAAAAAAAAATTTAAATGATTTATTAAACATACAACACAAAATTTTTTATAATAATGTTTGGTTTAAAATAACAATAATTAATTTAATCGCATTGCGTCTTTTGATACAAGGGGTTGTATTGAATAAATATTGTCACCTTTTTTAGCAAAAATTTTTATATTATATAACCCTGGATTGACGACGTTTCCTGATGCATCTTTTCCATCCCAATTAAAAAAATGCATTCCAATATATAGTGGTTTTATCTTTTTGTAAACTATAGCTTCATTATTTTTTTTTGCTATTCTAATAAAAATAGAATCTACTGAATCTGATAATTGGTATCCTATTTTTAAAAAATTAGCAGCTTTTTTGAATATGACCTCGTCACTAGGCATCATTATAATTTTTGTATTTGTTGAAAAATTATTATATATAGGAAGCGTAGCTTTTGTATTAATATTTTGACTATCTCGTACTTTTATATATTGTTCCATAACTTTAATAGAATCTTTTACATTTTGTAACGTTTTTTTTATATCACGATGTTTTTTTTTAAATGATGTTTCTCGGTTATTTAATACAAAATATGGCGAAGTAGGATTAGGAAGCCTACTTCCTCCTCCATTTATAAAACCAAATAACGATTTTACAACAATATTACTATTGTCAATAAAAGGAATACCAAAATTATAATTTTTAGAATAAGGGTTTTGAGGTATAGGGAAAGAGCTTAATAGGGGAAAATAATCTGCTATATTAATAACCATATATTACTTTACTCCGTGTTTTTACTGACCTATGGTTAAAGTTTTAAGTATCATTGTTTTTACTGTATTTAACATTTCTATATTTGATTCATAATTACGAGCTGCTTCCATAGCATTAATGTTTTCAGCTATAATATCTACGTCAGAACTAAGAACATATCCTTTTGCATCTGATAATGGATGATGAGGATTATATACTAATTTTTTCGATAATGGATTTTCTACTATGTGTGATTTTATACCTCCTATATTTTTATAATTGTTTTGAATTATTTTTGCTTCGTAACTAGGGTTAAACTTAATAATTATTTTTTTTGATCTATATGGTATTTTTCTTCCATGTTGTTGAATAATAGTATTAACATTAGCCAAGTTTTCTGCAGTAATTTTCATAATATTAGATTGTGTTTTTAATGCAGAGCTTGCAATATTCATTACATTAAATAAAGACATAAAGTTAATTACCTTTTTAACAAAGTATAAAATTATTCTACTTATTTTATTTTAATTAAAAATTTATTTTATGTTAATACTAACTGTATATTTTTTATTTTTTTATTTAGAATAGCAATTTCTTCTTGATATTTTAAACTATTTTTAACAAAATTTATACGTTCTTCATCCATATTAACTGTATTTCCTATTTGATTTTTATTTTGATTTGAAAAATATATATCGGGTTTTATTAAATCATGAATATTTTTCAAATTACAGTATTTTTTTGGTTTTATTGTATTTAAGGGTTTGTTAAATTTAATATTATTATTAATAATTTTTTTTAATTCATGCTTAAAATCTATTCTACGTGCTTTATAACCTGGAGTATTGACATTAGCTATGTTTGAAGCAATTAGTTCTTCTTGTAAACTTCTTAAATTTAATTTTTGTTGTAAAAAATTTAGTTCTTTTTCAATACCAAATAATGACATATTCACCTCTTTCAATTTAAATTTTTATAAAATTTTATTTTTATTTTTTTTTATTTTAAAATAAAATAGCAGTAATAAACGTATGTAATTTATACATAATTAATAAATATTATTTTTTTATTTAACATTAACAAACTATTTTGTAAACAAAAAAATTAATTTTTTTTATATTTTTATTTTTATTTATAAAAAAATAAAAAATAATTTTCTATTAAAATAATAAGTCTGTGTACATTACTAGTTTTTAGATATAATAATTGGTATTATTAATAGTGCATATTTTACATCATTAAAACACATTTTTTTATTCTTAATATAAAGACTAAATCGAGTTTAACGTATGAAATATAAAAAAGTATTCTTATTTTTAATTATAATAATTACATTAATTGTAGGATTTAACGTAATTAATAAAAAAGCATTAATTCCTTCACAGGATAAAACTATTAATTATGTACAAAATATGAAATCAATGTTTCATTCATTGGTTCATAAATGGAAAAATTCTTATCATTCAAATGATTCTGTAATAAATCAAAATCTGCACTATGATAATTTCTATAAAAAAACACATAATTTTTATTATTTTAATGAGAATGCACAAATTGCATTTAATCACTTTAAACAATATGATTTTTTGAATACCAGTAAATTAACAGAAGAAAGTGATTTAAAAAAAATTGGTATTGATAAGCACACAAATTATAAATTTTTGGATTCTAAATTAAATTTAGATAAAAGTATTATTGAAAATAAAATAAGTAATTATATACCTGATATTTTCGCTCCAATTTTTAATAAAATTATGGGGAAAGATCAATCAGTTCACAAAAATCAACAATTATTATGTGTAATAAAAGGATCTTCATTTAGCATTGTTTTAGAAGGAAAAGCTTTAAATAATGCAAAATTAGGAGAAAAAGTGGTTGTAACTTTAAAAAATGGTAAAACATTTATAGGAGAAGTAATTATTGGAAAAAGAGCTTTAATTTTAATTTAAATGAAAAAAATTTATTATAAAATAATATAATTAAATAAAATTATTAATAAAAAATTTATTTAAGATTAAAGTTTATTGGAGGAGGAGGGATTCGAACTCTCGGATGATGTTATCATCGGCGGTTTTCAAGACCGCTGCCTTAAACCACTCGGCCACTCCTCCTTTATATTTAGGAAATTCTAAATATTATATTTAAATAATAATATATATAATATCAAAAAACAAGAAATAATTTTTATTCTTAAGTAATATATAAACTTTTACATAAAACATAATTTTTTTTTATAAAGTAGTAATAAATTTATTGATAATTTTATAAAAAAATTTTATAATTATAATATTAATTTAAAGTATTATTGGCGCTTTGGCAGAATGGTTATGCAGCGGATTGCAAATCCGTTTAACCCGGTTCAATTCCGGGATGCGCCTTGTTACAAACTATAATAATTGTATTTATGATATATGCCCGGATGGTGAAATTGGTAAACACAAGGGACTTAAAATCCCTCGGCTTAACAGCTTTGCGGGTTCAATTCCCGCTCTGGGTATAAAAAAAATTTTTTTTGTATAGTATATACTATATAATTATTATTATGTTTTGTTATTACATAGTTTTGAATAAATGTATGTAGTATTGGTTTTATATTTATGCTTTTGTTTAAAACAACCATTAATTGACCAGTAGATGTTAAATAATTACTAGATTTTAAAATAATTTTACGAATCATTAACAAATTATATGATAAATCTGTATGATAAGGAGGGTTAGTAATAATTAAGTCAAATTTACTTTTAATATTTGAATATAGATCACTAGATATAATCTTCCCATAAACTTTATTAATACAAAAATTTATTCTACAACTTATTATAGCATTTTTATGATTATCACAAGCTGTTAATTGTATATTATTAAAATTTTTTAAAATAAAAATAGAAACTATTCCAGATCCGCAACATAAATCTAATACTTTTTTCTTTTTAATATTTTGTAATGAATCAATTAATAATTTTGTTCCTTCATCTACTTTGCTATATCCAAAAACTCCTGGAAGTGAATAAATAAAAATATTTTTCCAGCAATATTTACTATAAAAATTATGTAAATGGAACTCGTATTTTTTAAAATTTTTTCCATAAAAAAGAGAGCATTTCCGCATAAATTTAATTTTTTTTAACGTCATCCATTTATTGAAAATATTAATTGAAGTATTAATACCGCTAGTATTTTTTCCTATTAAAAATATTTGTGTATTAATTGATAAATTAGATAATAAGTACATTAAATCAAAAATAGATTCTTTTTTATTTTTATTCCAAAAATAGATTACAACATTTTTTTTTTTTAAAAAATTTTTATGTAATTTTGTTCTAAAATAAATTGATCCTGTAGAATTATTTTTATGAAACAGCCATAAATCATACTTTGCAACAGAAATTGTTATGTTATTTGCTGTTAAATAATTACTAATATCATCTTCTATAAAACCAGTTATTAAAATATTTTTATTAAAAAAATATTTTTTTACATGAAAAATCACTTCACTAGTACTATTTAAATTAAAAATCACGCACTTACCCTTATCTTTTTTATTAAATAATCATATAATAGCAGATTTAACAATTCATAAAAAAAGTTTATAATTTAATAATAAAAAATTTATAATAATATTATTTAATAATAATATATCAATTGTAATAAAAATGAATTATTTTAAAAATAATTATTTTTATTAATAAAAAATATTCCTGTACAATATATTTAATATTTTAAAAATTAAATTTAAATATTTTTAAAAATTTTTGAGTTAATAAATTATGAATAATAAAATTATTGAATTTAAAGGACAAAATTTTACTTTGTTAGTATTGTGTATATACAGTGAAAATACCGAATTAGTAAATATAGAATTAAAGAAGAAAATTAAAAAATTTCCATATTTCTTTAATTCTTCTGCTGTTGTATTGAATGTAAATTATTTATCTCATACAGTGAATTGGCTAAAAATAAAAAAAATACTTCAATCGTTTCAGTTAAAAATAATAGGATTTTTAGGTTCTACTGACGATAATTTAACAAAAAAAATTATCAATTCAGGAATTCCGATATTTTCTGAAATAAATAAATTAAAAAAATATTATCAAAATAATTTTTTTTCATTTTATAACGAAAAAAAAAAAACTGATTTCTATCATTTAAACAACACAACCGATAATATTAAAATAAAAAAAAAACAATGCATCATTAATACTCCAATACGATCAGGTCAAAAAATTTATGCCCCTGATTCTGATTTAGTTATTATAAATAATGTTAGTGCTGGCGCTGAAATTGTTTCTAATGGCAATGTTCATATATATGGGGCGTTGAGAGGTAGAGTATTAGCAGGAGCTGACGGAAATCAAAACTGTCAAATTTTTTGTACAAAAATTTTCGCAGAATTAGTTTCTATTGCCGGAGAATATTGGTTAATGGATAAAATACCATTAGAATTAATTGGTAAAGGTGTTCGTTTTTTTTTAAATAGTAAAATATTAAATATTGCGAAACTTCATTAAAATAGATGCATAAGTAAGAGGAACAGTTTATGGATTCATCTCGTATTATAGTGATTACTTCAGGTAAAGGAGGA